>PAOV01000003.1 GCA_002708145.1 Chloroflexota bacterium | reverse complement strand
GGAATAATATAATCCATCCTTACTCTGCCTTGACCATGATTAACCATATTAACCATTTTACCTTTACGATGGGCTAAAAGCTGAGTGATAGATCCAAGATGCTCCTCGTTGATATCGACTGCTAACCTCTCTATTGGCTCATGAAGTTTATCATTAATAATTTTCGTTACAACCTCAGGTTTCCCTACTGTAAGTTCAAATCCTTCACGCCTCATGGTTTCTACTAAAACAGCTAACTGTAATTCACCTCGGCCTTGGAAAATCCATGAGTCTGGTCTTTCTGATGGTAAAATATTTATTGATACATTACCTACTAACTCTTTATCCAGTCGATCTTTCAACATTCTTGCAGTCAAACTTTTACCATCAAGCCCTGTTAGTGGTGATGTATTAATTCCTATAGTCGCAGATAAACTAGGCTCGTCAATACGTATAACAGGAAGAGGATGAGGATCATTTAAATCAGATATTGTTTCACCTATAGTAATATCTGGAATTCCAGCTACAGAAATAATTTCACCTGGTCCAGCTTCTTCTGCATCAACTCTTTGCAAACCTTCATTAACATATAACTCTGTAATTTTTGTAGCAACTACTGAACCATCAACTCTACAATGAGATATCATTTGATCTTTTTTTATTGTTCCTTGGTGAATCCTACAAATAGCTAATCTGCCTACATATGGGGAAGCATCTAAATTAGTTACATGAGCTTGCAATGGTAAATCATCATCATATTCAGGAGGCGAGATATTTTCTAATAAAAGATTAAACAACGGAGTTAGATCTTCTCCCGGATTCTCTAGGTCTAAAGTAGCAACTCCATCTCTAGCATTTGTATATATGATAGGAAAATCAATCTGGTTTTCATCTGCATCAAGATCGATAAATAATTCATATACTTCATCAATAACTTCAGAAATTCTAGCATCTGGTCTATCAATCTTATTTATTACAAGTATGATCGATAGTTTTGCTTCAAGAGCCTTTCTTAGAACAAATCTTGTTTGAGGAAGTGGTCCTTCACTTGAATCAACAAGAAGTAAAACTCCATCAACCATAGCTAGACCTCTTTCGACTTCTCCACCAAAATCAGCGTGGCCAGGTGTATCAATAATATTAATTTTTACATCACCCCATCTAACAGCAGTATTTTTTGCTAGTATTGTTATACCTTTTTCTTTCTCTAAATCAGTAGAATCCATAACTCTTTCAGTTAATTCTTTGTGAGATTCTACAGACCCCGATTGTTTGAGCATTGCATCAACCAGGGTAGTTTTGCCATGATCTACATGAGCAATAATCGCTACATTACGTCTATCTTTTCTAGAATTTTTGGCCATGAATTTTCACCGTAATAAATTATGGATGTTTATAGAAGTTCAGACTTTTAATTTTACATTGTTTAATCATAAAAGTGACGTCAAATTAATATCGTATTTTTACAAAAAGTACTTGCTTAAATTCTTACTGCAATATCAATACTCTTTTTTAAGATTTGATTAATACAAAATAAACTATAGAAGTTTCAAAAAGCTTCAATTAATATTTTCAAAAACTCCATTACAATACTCTATTCTATTTGGAATCGCTTTTTCTATTTTGCGAATAATATCATCGCTTAATCTATCTCGTTTGTATTTAAGTGCAAAACATAAAGGAACAGTTTCTGCTAAGTCTTCACGTTTAGGATTTTGTTTTGCATAATCTGAAATAAAATTTCCATTATCTGATTTTTGTGCATTAATCCAAGCATTTGATGAACGATGGTCAGAATCAAGTGAGGTATGAACTCCTTCATGCAAAAATATTTCTTCTAATAAACCATATTTTTTAAGTTCTAAACCATTATCATGATGAATTACGAAATTATTATTCCCTCCCCCAAAATTTTCATAGCCTTTATGAATCGAAACTGTTTCTAGATTTTTTCTAAATAATTTAGGTAACCTACCAATTTCTTCAAGATATATCAAAGCTATTTTTTCTGCATTTGTTTTATTTTCAAATTCACTATTAACCTGAACTTCAATTTCAGAGTCATCAGAAAATTTAGCCTTAAATAAAAAAGGAGTTATTTTTATCCAGGAACCATTATTTCTGAAGTCATACATAGTTCTTAGATTATCAGGAATGCTTTCTATAGAAGTGAAAGTTGAATTATCAGAAGAATTTAGTATGTTATTACTAATATAAATTGATCCTCTATAAGGAATAAAAGTATCTTCAAAAAAATAATTTTCTAAACTACTTTTTTCATTTATAAAATTAACATAAATATACATTCGCATATATTTAGAGTTATAGCAAAAAACACTCAACCCAGTAATCAACACAACTACTAATAGAAAGATTTTTTTTTTCATTAAATTAAATTATAACTAATATTTCAGAAATATAATGCGGGATGAGTCTGGAACAAATAATGTGAGTTGACTTTGAGTATGGTGAGCCCGGCGCGATTCGAACGCGCGACCTGCGGCTTAAAAGGCCGATGCTCTACCAACTGAGCTACGGGCCCAAAATCAACTCTCCATTTATCTTTAGAATTTAATTTTACACATATATTATAAACTTATAGTGACTTTAATATATAATTTTTGTGGTTTTTTACATTACATCAATATTATAGTAATCACTTACCTATTTAATCTGCCTTAATTACCTTCCAATCTTTAATTGGCCAGTATACTATTGATACTTTACCAGAAATTGAACTAGCAGGAATTGTTCCCCAGTTTCTTGAATCAACAGATCTGGATCTGTTATCTCCTAGAACATAATATTCACCTTCTTTGACATACAAGGGATATTGCTCTCTTATTATTTTAGTCGAAAAAGTAGTCCAGTTAGTTTTTTCTCCATTTACATATACGTTTTGCCCATCTTGGTCTATCCAATCACCAGGAACCCCAATAATTCTTTTTACATAATCTTTTTCTGTACCATCTGGGGGCCTAAATACAACAATATCTCCTCTTTGGGGGCCATTAAGTAAATGAGATTCATCTCCTAAGATACTAATTTTTGACGGTATATATGTTAGCTTGTTAATAAATAGCCTTTGATCCTCAATAAGAATAGGATTCATTGAGGCACCTTGAACTAAATAACTTTGGGTTAAGAAATTTATAATTATTAAAATCAAAGCAGATATTATTATTGTTTGACCTATATCTCTAAGAAATATTCGCATACAATAATTATAAATCATAAAATTTATAATTTCTTAGGTAAAAAAATTTTTAAATCAAAATCGATAATTATATATATACTAATTTTCACAATAATTAGTTGTTCTAATCAAGAGATTGATTCTTCAAACATATCTCCCGAACCAAATTTAGATCTGCCAGCTATAACATCAGATATAAGTTATAGCCCGTTATCAGAATCAAGATCTTTATCCGCACAATCTTTTCAATCAAACTCAAATAATACTTCTAATGGTATTTGGGTTGAAGCAAGAAGTTCAATTAAGGTGCCTGCAGATATGGCAAGTTTTAATATAAAGATAAAATCAAAGAAAAAAACTGTAACCGAAGCAAGAGAAAACACTGCAATATATATGAATAAAGTGATTAACGCTTTACAAGAAAAAATAAAAAATCCAGATGATATACAAACTTCAAGTTTTAACATATACCCAGAAACAAGATGGATTGAGAAGAAAGATGAATTTGGCACTTATAGTGAAAGCACCATAATCGGTTACTCAGTTGAAAATTCAATTGATGTATTTGTTAAAAATCTAGATATTTTAGGGCCTGTAATTGATGAAGCAACTATAGCTGGAGAAGACCAAATAGAAATAAACAGCATTAATTTCTCAGTTAGCAATGTTTCCTCATTTGAAAAAAAACTGAGAGAAAATGCTGCAATTAATGCAAAAAGTAAAGCTGAGACTTATGTTGAATCATTAGGACTAGAATTAGGAAATCTTGTTTACCTAACTGAGATCAGTTCCCCAGTAAGTACAGCTAGCTATGCTCCAAGAATGGAAATGGCTATTGCATCAGATCAATATACTCCATCTAGTTTTTCACCTGGGGATATAGAATTAAGCATTTCAATACAAGCAAATTTCGAAATTTCAAGATAAAATAATAAAATGATACTTAGTGACATATCTATAAAAAAAGCAATTAATGATAAAAGAATCATTATTGATCCATACTCCGAGAATGATGTACAACCAGCTAGTGTTGATGTACATCTTTCCGATACAATTTTGATATTTAAAAATTCCATTGCCCCATACATTGATCTCAAAGATGAAATTCCAGACCTAACTGAAGAAGTAAAAATTAAAAAAAATACACCCTTCATTCTCCATCCAGGAGAATTTGCTCTTGGGAGCACTTTAGAAAAATTAACACTTTCTAACGATATAGTCTCAAGAATTGAAGGTAAAAGTTCACTGGGAAGGTTGGGACTCTTGATACATTCTACCGCAGGATTTATAGATCCCGGTTGGGATGGAAACTTAACACTGGAGCTAGCAAATGTCTCAAGATTACCTATCACGCTATATTATGGAATGAGAATTGGACAAATTTCATTTCAAGAAATGACGACAGAAGTTGAAAATCCATATGGATCAGCAAAACTTAAAAGTAGATATAAAGGTCAAGTTCTACCAACAGCAAGTAGAGTACATATTGATTTTGAGGATCAAATTAAACAATCATAAATTTTCATATGAACGACAATTTTATAGAAAAAGCCTTTTCACTAGCTGAAGAAAGTGTTGGGAAAGTTTCCCCTAGACCTCCTGTTGGTGCAGTCATCATAAAAAATAATAAAATAATTTCTGAAGGAAAAACTGACCCGCAGCCTGGAAATCATGCTGAAGTAAATGCTATTGAATCATCTAAGGAAGACCTGAATAATACANCCCTAATTTGCNCATTAGAGCCACATTCATATCATGGTTTTTCNCCTCCATGNACAGAAGCAATTATAAAATCNGGTATNAAAAAAGTGATGTGTCCNATAGAAGANCCAAATCCCAAAGTTTCAGGGAANGGTTTNAGACAACTTAAATCAGCGGGTATANAANTTGANAGAAATTTTNCAAAAAANTATTTAATTAGGGCAAAAAAAATNATAGANGGATTTGAGAAATCTATAAATCATAATNTGCCGTTTGTTAGCTTNAANNTTGCNTCAAGTTTAGATGGTAAAACTGCAACAAATAGCNAACAATCTAAGTGGATAACATCAGAAGAGTCTAGNGANTATGGTNGGTTNCTTAGAANTAAATATGATGGTGTAATGACAGGAATAAACACNATACTATCTGATAACCCGCAATTAACTTANAGAGATAAATTTGGGAAAAATACAGGNTATCCAAGGTATAAAATAATTCTTGATAGTCATGGAAAAATNAATNCGAATTCNAAAATTTTTGAATCAAAAGAAAAAATTATTATTTTTACAACTCANAAAAATAATATTAAATTTAAAAAAGAAAATTTAGAAGTTATAGNAGTTGAGAGTCANAATGAAAAAACAAATTTNAATGAGGTAATGAAGANCATAAATAATNTGGGNATTCATAAAGTTTTAGTAGAATCAGGGAATTTTCTAAATACAGAATTAATAAGAAAAAAATTAGTAGATAAAGTATATTTTTTTATTGCACCAAAAATTATAGGAGGNGAGAAAACATCCTTTGGAGATATAGGCATAAAAAATATTGAAGATATAATTAAACTTAAGGATGTAGAGTATAAAAAACTAAGAGAAGACATTTTAATATCAGGATCAGTAAAGGAAAGTGAATAATGTTCTCAGGGATAATAGAGGAAATCGGTAAAGTTATTTCCTACGATAAATCAACTATGGTGATAGAAGCTAAAAAAGTATTAAGTGATTTAAAAATTTCTGAATCAATAATGGTAGCTGGTGCATGCTTAACTGTAATAAGCAGAGATATGAAAAGTTTTACTGTAGAAACAATACCAGAAACATACAAAAGAACAAATTTTATGGCCGTGCAAAAAAATTCATATGTAAATTTAGAAAGGGCTTTATCTTATGGGGATAGAGTCGGAGGACATTTAGTTCAAGGTCATGTTGATGGTACTGGGCAAATAATATCAACAAAAGAAGAAAAAAATTCAAATATTGTAAAAATTAAGGCTGAAAAATCTTTAAACAATTTTGTTGTTGAAAAAGGATATATAGCTGTTGATGGTACGAGCCTTACAATTATAGAAGTTAATTCAGAATTTTTCTCTATAGGAATAATACCTTTTACATATGAAAATACTACAATAAAATATAGAAAAGAAAAAGATTTAGTGAATTTAGAACTGGATATTACGGCAAAGTATATTNCNAAATTNTGTAATAATTATATAAAGAGTTANNTATGAATGAANAAAACATGNNAAATAATCAAANCAAAAGTCAAATTGAGTCTGTAGAAAAAGCTATTGANCATTTTAAAAAAGGAAAAATGGTAATAATAGTAGATGATGAAGGTAGAGAAAACGAAGGTGATATTGCCATACCTGCAGNAGACTGTAAACCNGAAGATATAAATTTTATGGCNACTGTTGCAAGAGGCNTAATNTGCACTCCATTAGATGGAGAAATAATAGATAAATTAGGTTTAGAGCCTATGGTTAGTCATAATAGTGAGTCAATGGGTACCGCATTCACTGTTTCAGTTGATGCTTCTTCAGGAATAGAATCAGGGATTTCAGCTAAAGATAGATCGATAACTGTCAATAAGTTATGTAATCCTAAATCTAAAGAAAGTGATTTTGTTAAACCTGGACATATTTTCCCATTAAGATATCAAAAAGGTGGCGTCCTTGTTAGAGCTGGACACACAGAAGGCTCAGTTGACTTAGCCAAGTTNTCAGGAAAAACTCCAGCAGCTGTNATCTGTGAAGTAATGAATGAAGACGGAACAATGGCTAGAGGAAGCGACCTAAGCAAAATTTCTAAAAAATATAATATGCCTATAGTTTCAATAGAAGATATTATAGCCTATAGGATAGCAACTGAAAATTTAGTTCAGAAAATTATTGAAACTGACTTACCAACTAAATATGGAGATTTTAGAGTTTATGGTTTCATATCTGATGTAGACAAGTCAGAACCCTTAGCACTGGTTAAGGGAAACATCAATAATAATAAAACTACATTAGTAAGAGTACATTCTGAATGTACTACTGGGGATATGATGGGATCATTAAAATGTGACTGTGGTGATCAATTAGAACTAGCTTTAGAAAAAATTTCCAAAGCAGAATCAGGAATTTTAGTTTATATGAGACAAGAAGGTCGAGGAATAGGTTTACTGAATAAACTAAAAGCCTACAAGTTACAAGATGNGGGCTTGGACACAGTTGATGCAAATATATCTCTTGGATTTAAAATGGATTTAAGAACATATGGTATTGGGGCTCAAATTCTTAGAACTTTAGGAGTTAAAAAATTTGATCTACTAACTAATAACCCAAAAAAAGTTATCGGATTAGAAGGATTTGGTTTAAGTATGGAAAGACAAATTCCCTTAGTATCAGAATCAAATTCTCATAATGAATTCTATCTAAAAACAAAAGTAAAAAAAATGGGACATAATATTGACCTCAAAAATGCCAAAGGGTAAGTAATTTTTACATGGCAGAAAAAATAAACTTAGATAAATTTTTTGAAAAAAAATTCCTTGATGGTTCAACATTAAGAATAGGGATAGTTGTTTCAATATTCAATCATGAAATTACTAGTCAAATGTACAATGTTGCCTACAATGAACTTATTAAGAATGGTGTAGATGAGAAAAAAATTAAAAAAGTTAATGTTCCNGGCGCTTTCGAATTACCTATAATGTGCAAAAAAATGGCAGAAACAAAAAAATTTGACTCAATCATTGCNATTGGAGTTGTAATTAAAGGCGAAACCGATCATTATGAATTTGTAGCCACTAATGCAACTAAAGGTATTTCAAACACATCATTAATTACAGGGGTTCCAATAATATTTGGAATCCTAACGACTAATAATTATGAACAAGCTAGAGATAGAATTATAGATTCTGAATATTACGCCAAAACAGCAATAATTGTCCCTAATACTATTAATTATTTATAGAAGACCTAATTTTGCGGCTTCAGATAAAATAAACTTTTTTTCTGAATGACTTAAAGGTAAATTAGGTTCTACTGGCAAACCACAATCAATGCCTGTTCTTTCAGATAGAATAGTTTTAGTGACACCAGCCGGATTAGCAAAAGTTCGAACTAGCTGAACAATACTTTGAATTTCATTCTGTTTCAGCTGAGCTTTTTCAAAATTTCCTTCTAACCAAGAATTATATAGCTCGACAAATAACCAAGGAGCAATAGACGGAGGCGCATCTACAACACCAACTGCACCAATTGTTAACGCAGGTAAGGGAAGAGCACTATTACCTACAAAGCATTTTAACCCCATGTCATTAAATAATGATATATCACCAAAAGTAGGAGCAGAGTGTTTCAAGCCGACTACATTTTCAACTTCAGAAATAAGTTTCTCCATAAAAATTGGATTCGTTTCAAAATATGTAAGCTGAGGTAAATTATAAACAAAGAAAGGCAATCCATCTGAAGCGTCAGAAACTTTTTTATAATGTTCAATAACATTTTTTTCTTGCCTACCTAAAAAAAATGGAGGGACACAACAAATAGCATCACACCCATGTTTTCTTGCTGCCTTTGCACCTAATACTGCACTTTCTGTACTAACAGCACCGACATGCATTATTGATAAGGCTTTTCCTGAAATAGATTCTCCGGTAATTCGTGCAATATCTTCTCTTTGATAATCATTAAATAATGGGCCTTCCCCTGTAGAACCTGCTACCCAAAAGCCACCAACACCATGTGAAAGATTATCTTCATATATAGCTTTTAGTGCTTTTTCATTAATTTTCCCATTTGAATCAACTGGGGTTGGATTTGCGGGAAATACTCCCTTGTACTCCAAATTCATAAATATTTTCTCCTAATTAAGCAGCATTCCGAATGTTTATATAAAAAATATTATCAAAGTATTGAATTAAATAAAAATATTATCTAACAAATATTTTTGAATAATTTGATAATATTGAATAATGTTGCCGATTCGTCTAGCGGTAGGACACCAGACTCTGAATCTGGGAGCCCAGGTTCGATCCCTGGATCGGCAGCCAAACTATAGGCCCCATCGTCTAGTGGCCTAGGACACAGCCCTCTCAAGGCTGAAACAGGGGTTCAAATCCCCTTGGGGCTACCATTTATTTTTTAATCTTTTAATTTCACTGCTATTAATAAAATTTGACTTCATTTTTTCAGTAAAACTTGGAAATTCCATCCCAGATAACTTCGCCACTTCTTCTATTAAACTCAAACCAGTATTTAAATCAAATATAGAGATATATTCTTCCTCAACTTTCTTATCACCCCTGTTATGCCAATTTCCTAATGGATATGCTAAACCAGTAACCTTATACCCAAAAGCCTTGAATGCAGAAGCCTCACACCCACCGGCCCCCATAAGTTTACGTTGATACTTAAATTCATTATTATTTACTAATTTATTAGCAGCATTTATCAAATATTTTTCTGCAGAATCATCAAAGGTTGAAATTCTATCTCCAGTCCTAATTATTACTCCCCCTCCAAGATTGACCCCAGGAATTATTGAGCTTGTCTCTACCGAAATAATGTTAGTTTCTATAGGAATAACCCCACTTTCTGCTAATGCGATTGCACCTAATAAACCCACTTCTTCAGCTCTTGTAAAAATTCCAAATACATCTCCATCAATATTTTGATCACTTATATTTTTTAAAGCCTGTAATATACTGCTACATCCTGCTAAATCATCTGCAGATCTCATATGAATTAAATTATTTTTTTCGTCAATAAAGAAATCTTCTAAATCAAATATAACTTGATGATTTATAATATTTTGGTCATGATTAATATTAGAGAAAATTACATCGTTAGCTAACCAGCCTTCTTTCTCTCTCGCATCTTGTATTTTATTAGTAATTTTTGGTTTGTAAGAAACCGTAATTGGTATTCTTTCATTATCTGAATTTATTATTAGTAATTTATTATTTTTTTGTCCAGCATATTTAGAAACTCCACCTAAAGTCTTCAATTCTAATTTATCATTATCATTGCCAACAACCTCAAAACCTGGGTGATCCATATGAGAAACGAAAGCAAAGCTAGGCACATTATTTTTTGTACCTTTCTTATGAGCAATTAAATTTCCAAATTCATCATAATAAATTTTATCTACAAAATCTTTTAAATTTTTGAATATATAATCTGATATTTCTTTCTCATAAAAAGATGTATTAGGTATTTTTGCTAAATCCGATAAAATATGTAATATTGGTTTTTTCAACTTTTTTTTTATTTTTTGTACTTTATATTTTTATTATAATCTCTAATTATAATAAAAATATAAAGAGAATAATAATGCCAAAAGTATTGCTACTTACAGAAGGTTCCTTACCACTATTAGATTTAACAAAAAAACTAAAGCCTAAAAATTGGGATTTATTTGTCCTTGACCAAAAAAAAGAACTAAAAGAAACAAAAGTAATTGAGGAAGCAGATTTCTTACTATCTTTCTCTGGAAAAATTGAAGATGAAATCTTAAAAATTGCTAAAAATATCAAGTTAATTCAACTTTGCTCAGCTGGTTTTGATGGAATAAATAAAAAAATTACAAATGCCATGAATATACCCATAGCAAATAATGGAGGAGCTAATTCAATACCAGTAGCTGAATTCACTATGACTTTAATGCTATCGACAATTAGACATATAGTAGATGCAGATAATAATACAAGAGAAGGTATTTGGGATTCTAAACTTCAATCTAAAAATTCATATGAGCTTCATGGAAGCACTGTAGGAATAATTGGAGCAGGTAAGATAGGTTTAAGAGTTATTGAAATGCTTCAAGGCTTTAAAACTAAAATTTTGTATACTGACATTGTAGATTCAAAAAAAGCAAAAGAATTATCAGCAAAAAAAGTTTCACTCGAATATCTTCTTAAAAACTCCGATATTGTATCACTCCATGTCCCTCATGATGCCTCTACAGACAAAATGATAAACAAAGAAACCTTAAGTATGATGAAATCAAATGCAATATTAATAAATACTTGTAGAGGTGGGGTAATTAATGAGAAAGAATTATATGATTATTTGGTTAGGGCAAAAATCAGAGGTGCCGGTTTAGATGTTTTTGAACAAGAACCTATAAATAAAGAAAATCCTTTGATAAATTTAAATAATGTTGTTTTAGCGCCACATTTTGCTGGTAAAAGTATGGAAAGTTTTCCTAGAAGAGTAAATTTTGCATACGATAATATGAAAAGAGTTTGGGATGGAGAAAAACCATTAAGCGTAGTCTAAGGAGAAATATGAAAAAAAATACTGAAAAAATTAATGTTCTTTTTATACCACCAAAAGAATATAAAAATGATATAAAAAAAATTAATTCTCTAACAAAAGATCAAAGCAAAGCGATAAAAGATGTTGGTGGAAATTTTATCATTTTTCAAGGCGAGACAGATGGAGAATTAATTGAAGCATTAAAAGATGTTGATGTTGCAATTAACCAAGGTCATAGTATGTCAGCTGACATTTTCTCTGAAATTGGTAACAATGGCAGATGTAAAGGTGTCACTTTTTTCGGTCAAGGTTTTGATAGATTAGATTTAGATACTGCTACAAAAAATGGTGTGATATTAACTAATACAGCTTCATTTGGAACTGAAGAGGTCAGTAATCACACAATCATGTTATTTTTAATGTGTTCAAGAAAATATGTTTTGCATGATAATTTAGTAAGGTCTGGTATTTGGACAAGAGAAAACCTTTCCCCAATGGGTCATATTATGGGGCAAACATTTGGAATTATTGGCCTGGGAAATATAGGCAGGGCTGTTGCTCGTAAAGCCAAGGTTTTTGGACTAAAAGTAATTGCTTATGACCCTTACATATCATCATGGGATGCTAAAGAATATGGTATAGAAATTTATGATAATTTGTACAAACTAGCAAATGATTCTGATTATGTTTCTCCCCATGTATATCTAAACAATGAAACAAAACATATGATAAATAAAAAGTTTTTTGACTCTATGAAAAATACTGGATATATTATAAATTGTTCCAGAGGATCAGTTATAGATGAAAAATCTTTAATTGAAGCATTAAGAAATAAAGATATAGCCGGTGCTGGATTAGATGTATTTGAAAAAGAACCTATAGATAGTAACAACCCATTATTAGATATGAAAAATGTAGCAATTACAAATCATTATGCTTCATATAGTGAAGTCGCATGGACTAGGGGTAACAGGCAAGTTGGAGAAGAAGCAATGAGAATAGCACTTGGATATTGGCCAATGTCAGTTATCAATCCAGATGTTTCTGCTCATATACCTCCAATGAAACAATCAAAATCCTGGGAAATGATAAAAAAATACTACGAATAAATTACATTAAAAATTCATTGATTTTTTTCCAACCATTAATCCATCCGTATCCTCTAATATAATTAAATATCAAATTTGAGTTATTTTGTTGAATCGTGATAGGAAAAGTAAAATTATCTATTTCATTATCTGAAATGTCTAAATTTAATATTTTATCTAAATTATACCTGTATTCTATATTTTTATATAAATAAGCTCCTTTATTTTTTTCTATACCGTGATCTAATATAGTTAAGGAATGCTTAGAACTATAATCATATGCTAATCTACACTTAGATAATTGAAGATCTAATGTATTTTTGTTCAGGTAATACCACATCTCGATATCTGATTTTCCGAAAATATAAGGTAGTCGAAAATCCGGATCAGAAATCAACCATTGAGGCCTAGTAAGACTGAGTTTAGCTCCTAATATAGAATTTTGAAAATATCTAATACTTATGGACTTGATATATTTCTCATAAAAAAAAGTAAAATCAATCGATCTGTCTCCCATCATCCAATCTTGATGCCTCCATATACTCATCAAAGATTTATTATTAAAAAGAAACCTGTGATTTAATATTCTAAATTCATCATCTTCTATAACATGAGTTATATTAAATTTTTTTTTATTTCTATATTTAACTTCTGTATTTCTTAGAGGTTGCTCCACCCTTTTGAAATAATCTTCAAGTAATTCTTTGATCATAATTTTAAAATATATTTTTTACCACTAATAAAATACCTGAAAACAAACAGTAAATTGCAAAAGGCTTAAAAGTACCCTTTTTCAAATATCTTATAATAAAACCTATAGCTATGTAAGAAAATATAAATGAAAAAAAAGTAGGAATGAAAAATTTCATAAGGATATTTTCAAGNTTTATTTCATCGTAATTATTTATCACCATCATTAAAACAGCAGCAAATATGGTAGGTATTGATAAAATAAATGAATAAATCATAGCAGATTGTCTATCCATTCCAATTAATAATCCAGAAAAAATTGTCATAGCTGATCTAGATATTCCAGGAAAAACTGATAAACACTGAAATGCCCCAATAATTATTGAATCACTTATTGAAAGGTTATTAAGACTTTTATTTTTTTGAGAAAAAACCTCACCAAGTAATAAAATTATAGATGTAAATATCAAAAATATTCCAACCCAGATTGATGAACGAATTTTTTCAAAAAAATCTATACCAAAAATTACCACATAAATAACTAAAGGTAGAGTGGAAAAAAAAACTAAAAAATATAATTTTTTTAATGCAATTTCTTGATTTATATTAATAACAATAAATTTTTTATTCAGTTTATATATTCCTAATAAATTATTTCTAAAGTAAAAAAGTATTGCTAATAAACTACCTAAATGAACTGTTATATCGAAATAAATATCAGGTGTTTTAAAATTAAAAATTTCAGAAAAAATTATTATGTGTCCAGTACTACTGACAGGTAAAAATTCTGTAAGACCTTGGATTATGGATAAAATTATTATTTCTATGAGTGACATTATTATTAAATTATTATAATGTATTATCTTACAAAAAAAATTTAATCNAGTGAGACTATAATTGAAAAAAANTATAATCANAAGAGTNGAAACAATTTCTAATCCTGAGTACCCTCAGATAGTTTGGACAAAAATNTATGANTCTGAAGNNAATTTCGGTNTAGGNGAAACTTCNTTTTCTCCAGAAACAGTTCAAAAAAAAATTCATGAAGATATTGCTACATATCTCATTGGAAAAGATCCTGATCAACTAAATTTGCATTGGGATAATATAACAAAAACTGTTGGCTCTGGTGCAAAATCTAGAGCTCGCGGTGTAGACTTTTCTGCAGTATCAGCTATTGATATGGCTTTATGGGATTTATATTCGAATAAATATAATCAACCTTTATATCAGGTTCTAGGTGGATTATCTAGAGAAAAAATTAGAATCTATAATACATGTGCTGGCTACTCTTACGGAGTAAATTTAAAAGGTAAATATAAGCCTGGTGAAATTGACTATAAACCTAATAACCCCTATGAAGATTATCATGCATTTATGACTGACGCAGGGGCATTAGCAGACGATCTTTTATCAAGTGGAATTACAGCAATGAAAATTTGGCCATTTGACAAATTCTCTGTAGATAACAATGGTCAGTTTATTTCCTCTTCTCAGCTAGATGAAGGTACAGAACCTTTTATAAGAATTAGAGAAAAAGTAGGAAACAAAATGGATATAATGTGTGAGATGCATTCTTTATGGAATTTACCATCTGCGGTTCGAATTGCAAAAAGTGTTGAGCCCACAAAACCTTTTTGGTTTGAAGATCCTGTACCAATGGACAATATTGACACGTTAGCTGAATTTAGAAAATCAACACACATTGCAACAACTGCGAGTGAAATTGTAACTTCAAGATGGGGATTCAGGGAAATGTTTGAAAAACNGGCTATGACCATATGCATGTTTGACATATCTTGGGTTGGAGGAATTTCTGAAGCAAAAAGAATTGCAGATATGGCACATACTTACCACATGCCAGCAGCGCCACATGACTGTGTGGGCCCTATTACACTAATGTTTAGTGTACATTTATCATTATCAGCTCCTAATGCGCTAATACAAGAAACTGTAAGAGCATATAACAATAGTTGGTATGGAGACATTGTAGATACTTTGCCAATAATTGAAAATGGTTTTGCGTATCCTCCAAAAGGCTCAGGAATAGGCACCAATTTTCTTAAGAATTTTATTGATGATACAGACACAAAAATATTAAAAACCGAAATATAGAAAGGATAAATAAATGCCAAAAAATCATAAAATTGCAGACCCAATATTTAAATTCAATGCTCCTGGACCAAAACCAAACGGGCTACAGGCTGCAGAAGAAGGTTTATGGATTATTGATCAAGGTAATAGTCATATTTATCAAGTTAATTGGGATGATGGAGAAATAATCCATGATATACCAACTGAAACTGAGCATCCAAGCGGTATAACTTTAGGTGATGGATTTGCATGGGTATCTTCAACTTTTAGTTTGGAAATTTTTCAGATAGATATTCAATCTGGTAAAACTATAGAAAAATTTCCCTCACCTGGAGCAACAGTTTTATCTACAAGAGAGCATATTCCGAATGCAGAGGCAACTGGTGACCATGGTTTAGAATGGAAAGATGGAAATATTTATATTGCCTCCCCTCCTTCTCAATATGTCCACGTAGTTGAAGTTTCAACTTGGAAAGAAATACACAGAATGAAAGCTCCTGGCTTTAGAGTTCATGGTATTGCATGGGCTAGAGAAGAAAATAATATTTGGATTGCAGATACTGCTATGGGTATAGTAAGTAGACATGAACTAAGTAATGGTAGATGCTATGATGCATTTCGAGTACCAGACCCAGTACAAGTTCACGGGATGACCATTCAATCAATTATCTCAGAGAAAGAGGAGGTCCAAAGGTTATGGTATAGCGATGACAGAGGCCCAATTGGATATCTTGATGCAAGCTTGAACCCTGAATTTTAGGTTTATTATTTTGATAATTCGGAAGCTAAAATCTCTATTGCAGATCTTTCGTCCATAGATCCAACCTTAACTGAAATGTCAGTTTTTAACAATTTTTTTTGAATCTTGGATAAGTTATGAATACTAAATCTATTAGACTGAGTAATAGTTTTATCTAAAACAAAATTATTAGTTATAAAAATACGTTTTCCTATTTCATCTTTATTTAGTTTTTTATTTGACAATTCTTTACATAAAATTAATAATCTAACTTGTCTGGCTAACATGCTAATAATTTGGCTAATACTTACTCCATCTAAAATCAACGAGTATAATTCATTTAAAGCAACTCCTGCTTTCTTCTCCATGACGGCATCAATAAATAAAAATATATTAGATTGCCTAGAGCTTGAAATTAATTTATTTACATCTGAAATATTAATTTCTCTATCATTAGCATAAAGTGATAGCTTAGTAATTTCATTTTCAAGTTTATACAAATCTCCACCTGTAATCCAAGACAACCTCTTTATAGCATTAGGAGAGGCCTTAGAGTTAGATTCTGCTATTTTATCTTTAATCCAGTTTTCTAATTCGTAACCTTTTTTCTTTTTGAAAATCTTAACTTCGCAGCCATCGCCTACCGCACTAAACCCTAAACCATTATTTTTTAGTTCGTCATTTTCAACAAAAATAATCTCAGAGGTTGGAGGAATTTCATCAATATATTTATGAAATTCTAACCATTCCTCAGAAATAGACTTAACCTTATTTTGAATTTTTGTTAGCAAATTAGATATAATTATTACTCTTCTATCAGACATAAATGGAATTGCCTTAGAGGTGGATATAACTTCATGAAAGTTGATAGGATGAGTTTCAAAAATAGAAATATTACTTGAAGCTATATCAATTTGACCAAGTTTTTGTTTTATTTTTCTTATTTCCTGAGAAATAGAATAACTATCCTCACCATGAAATATTCTAATCATATATTATTAAATAAAATAGTTGTTAACATTATAATAGAAATAAATTATGTTCAAATTTGTACACATATTATCTCTTTCGTTAGGCTTAATAAGACTAGCTTGGAGATTATTTTTAGATAAAAGAATTCCTAAATTTAAAAAAATTATTCCCTTATTGGGTATTATATACTTAATAAATCCTTTTGATTTGATTAAAGATTATATACTAATTTTGGGTTTTATTGATGATTTGTTAATTTTATTTGGTTTAATTACTTTATTTGTTATTACGAGTCCAGGTAAAATAATCATTGAAAAATTAACTTCAGTAAATAAAAAAGAAAACGATAAGACTATGAACGCTGATTACGAATTCATAGATGAAGAGTAGAAAATAAAATGCAAATTGGAATAGTTGGTCTGCCGAATGTCGGAAAATCTACATTATTTAATGCCCTGACTCAAACTAGTAATGCTCAAGCAGAAAATTACCCTTTCTGCACCATAGATCCAAATATAGGCGAAGTTGCTATACCTGACAATCGTTTAAAAACTTTAGCTACAATAAGTGACTCCAAATCAATCATTCCTACAAAAATGTCATTCGTAGATATAGCTGGATTAGTTAAAGGGGCATCTAAAGGAGAAGGATTGGGAAATAAATTTCTTGCAAATATTCGAGAAATGGATGCTATAGCGTATGTTATCAGGTGTTTTGAGGATTCCGACATAGTTCATGTAAATGGAACAATTAACCCTGTTGAAGATAGCGAAATAGTTGAAACTGAATTAATGCTTTCTGATTTAGAAAGCATTGAATCTAGAATACCATCAATGGAAAAAAAAGCTAGATCTGGAGATAATGAAGCAAAAGAATTATTACCTATAATAACCAGCGTTCATGATTTACTAAGTAGAGGAAAACCAGCACGATTATTAAAATTACCAGAATCCGAAAAATTTAAACTAAAACATTTACAATTACTTACTAGTAAACCAGTACTTTACATATGTAATGT
The DNA here is from genome assembly GCA_002708145.1 of Chloroflexota bacterium. Taxonomy (GTDB): domain Bacteria; phylum Chloroflexota; class Dehalococcoidia; order Lucifugimonadales; family Lucifugimonadaceae. The sequence goes on along the minus strand of PAOV01000003.1, from coordinate 31,764 downwards.
TTCGGATGAAGATGCTGTCACAGGGAATAAATACTCAAAGCTAGTTGGAGATATAGCTAGCAAAGAAAATGCTATTTCAATCATAATTTCCGCAAAAATAGAATCTGAAATATCTCAATTAAATTCTGATGAAAAAGAAGAATATTTAATAGCATTAGGATTAGAACAATCTGGACTAGAACAAGTGATACAATCTGGGTACAAACTCCTAAGCCTAATAACTTATTTTACCTCAGGTCCAGAAGAATCAAGAGCTTGGACTATCCCAAAAGGTTCTAATGCGCCTAGGGCAGCAAGAGAAATACATACTGATTTTGAAAAAGGATTTATTAGAGCAGAGGTAGTAGCCTATAATGATTACGTAACTTTACAGGGTGAAAAAAAATCTAAAGAGGCTGGTAAAATGCGGATTGAAGGAAAAGATTATATAGTTGAAGATGGAGATGTTATATATTTTAGATTCAATGTTTAATTCTTATTCCTCTCTTCTCGTTTTCTTGTATTAACTGATAAAATACATACAGATACTAAAAAAGACTTTATTAGGGCTGAAGTAACTAACTATAGAATTTATCCAATTTAAGTCTTTGAGTCAATAAAAAATCAAGTAAATTAAAAAAATAAGAAGATAAAAAAATGAAGATATAAATTTTTTGTTTTCAATTTAATTTATGAAAGGATAATAAATGAGTGAAGAACTTGGTTCTATAAATAAACCTGAAGCCGGAGATATAATGCAAAATAAAAAAGCTTATATAGTTACTATGGTACAAGCACAACCGGGAGCACCCGAAGGCTTTGAAGAAAAATATAATAAATACTGGGAGGCTATTGAGGTTCATTTATCTCAAATAGAATCCAAAGCCGGTGTAGTTAATAAAATTTTTTGTGAAGGTATAGTTGGAAAAGGTGATGATGCAAAATTAATGTTAGAGCAAAGCAACCCTGGAGCACATAATATAGCAAGAAGAAGAATCTCTTCAGGTGCAACTTTTGAAGAGTTTGAAGATAAAGAAATTTTGGGTCAGCTAATCGACTGGAGCAGGTGTTTACAAGTAGGTCTTATAAATCAGAAAGTAGTTGAAGAAATTCATAAAAATTATACTAGTATTACAGAAAAAAGAAATAACTTTATTCAATCTCAATTAGAAAAAAATATTACTGATTCTGATAGTATTCTTCTAATTGTTGGTAACACTGCTATAAACATACCTGAAAATGTTGAAAAATTTATAATTTCTCCACCAGAGTTAGATGAATTGGAAAGATGGGTAAATGAAACTAATGAGGCCATTAGAAAACAAATGGAACAACAGCAACAGCAACAACAGCCAGAATCCACACAAAATAATAAGAGCGAAGATGATGGAAGTGGCAATTCAAAATTATGGACTCCGGGATAAAAATAGACCCTAAAATTTTTTATAATAATAAGACATTAGGAATTTATGTACACATTCCCTTTTGTCAATCAAAATGCTTTTACTGTGATTTTAATACCTATGCAAACATAGATGATCAAATTGATGATTATATAAATTCATTAATTGTAGAAATCAATATATGGTCAAATATTCTAAAAGCTTCATCAATTAAGAGTATTTTTTTTGGTGGAGGGACTCCATCATATATACATTCAAAATATATAGAAAAAATCTTAACCTCCTTAAGTAAACATTTCATAATTAACAAAAACATTGAAATTACATTAGAGACAAATCCAAATGATGTGATGAAACAAAAATTCAATGATTTACTTAAAATTGGAATAAATAGAATATCTATGGGTGTACAAAGTTTCGATAATTATCAATTAAAAATGTTAGGTAGAAGACATGATTCTAAGGAAGCTGAAAATTCCTACAATATATTAAAAGAAATTGGATATAATAATTTATCTATTGATTTAATGTATGGTTTACCATATCAATCTATTAAAAGTTGGGAAAAAACATTAGAAAAATCTACTCATTTAGATCCAAATCATATTTCTTTATATTCACTACAAGTAGAAAAGGGTACGCCATTAAAAAATAAAATTATGTCCGGTGAATATGAAGCACCAAATGATGATAATGCTGCAGACATGTATGAAATAGCAGAGAAAACTCTTTTTGAAAATAAATTTTCACAATACGAAATTTCAAATTGGTCAAAAAAAAAATATGAATGCATACATAATAAAATTTATTGGGAAAATAATTACTATTTAGGTCTTGGTGCAGGAGCTCATTCTCATATAAACAATATTAGATTTTCAAACATTAGATCGCCAAAATTATATACTAGCAATCTTAATAAAAAGACATCTATAAAATCTAATAGCAATCAATTAGACTTTATAGAAAATTTAGAGAAATTATCTTATTCTGAACAAATTTCGGATACATTGATGATGGGAATGAGGCTAAATGAAGGTATAAATCTTACTGTTTTTGAAAAAAAATTTGGAAAATCAATGACAAATTTATTTAAAAATCAAATCAATAAATTATCAAAATTAAACCTTATTAATGTTAGTGAAACTCATATAAAATTATCCAAAAAGGGCAGATTGTTAGGAAATGAGGTGTTTAAGGAATTTATTATCTAAGATTCTTCTCTAAAAAACAGTGATTTAGAATCCCAATAAGCTAGAATTTGGGATGCAACAAATACTGAACTATATGTACCTACAAGTACTCCTAACAGAAGAACAATTAGAAAATCTCTTAATGTACTGCCTCCAAATAAAAGCATAGCCATAATTACTGTAACTGTAGTTATGCTAGTACCCAAAGATCTGGTTATAGATTCATTTATTGATTGATTAATAACATTCTTTAAGTTTTTGTTAGGATTTAATATAGCGTTTTCTCTTACCCTATCAAAAATCACTATAGTATCGTTAACTGAATATCCAATAACAGTTAATATGCCTACTATAAATATTGCATTGACTTGTGCATTAATAATTATACCTAAAACAACAAAAATTCCTAAAACAATTATCACATCGTGACTAAGGGCTATAATTGCTGAAAAAGCATATTTGTAAGATTTAGTCATCGAACGGAAAGCATACATAATGTAAGCCATGACAAACAAAGATGCCACTAAGACAGCTATAAAAGCATTCTTTACAGTATCTTCAGCAATAGAAGAACCAACAGTTGTATTGTCAAGAATAATGACTGGTGACTCTTCAAATTCATCTAATTTTTCTTTAATATCATTTAACCCAGAGACTCCTAAATCTCTAGTCCTTATAAAGTATTGGTTTGCACCGATATTTTGGACTACAGACTCAGAGTAACCTAAGTCCTCTAAGGTTGATAGAATTTTTCCTGTACCAGGATCACCTTCCTTAAATTCCAAACTTGCCGTTGAACCAGACGTGAAATCTATACCTAAATTCAGTCCATTAGATACGAGCATAATTATTGACAAAATTGTTATAACAAATGAGAAACCAAGAAAATATTTTCTTTTTGAAACAAAATCCATATTTATTCCTAATTACCTTTCTCTGATTTGATTCCAACTGGAGTAAAAAGAGAACTCTTTGATATAAAATTTCTGTTGGCGAGTAAGCGTAATATGACTCTGCTAGTAAAGAATGCAGTAAACATACTTAACAACACTCCAATTGTTAATGTTAGTGCAAAACCTTGCATCACTGTCGTGCTAAATCTATCCCCAAACCAATATAATACTACAGCTACAATAATTGTGGAAAAGTTTCCATCACGAATAGAAGGCCATGCTCTGTCAAAACCAGAAGTTATAGCAGAAAGTATACTTTTTCCTGATCTAATTTCTTCCTTAGTTCTTTCAGCAATCAGGACATTTGCATCAACAGCAAATCCGAGTGACAGAATGATAGCCGCTGCACCAGACAAAGTTAAAGTAACTGATAAAATCTTAAAAGTTGCCAGAAGTAAAATAGTATAAATTATTAAAGTTATGGAGGCCACAATACCTGGTATTTTGAAATATAAAATTAGAAAAAGCATAAGAAGAAAAAGACCAATTATTCCAGCTAACAAACTTTTTTCTAGTGAATCTTTTCCTAATGATGCGTCAACATTTCTTTCTTGTATAAGCTCTAAACCAACTGGCAATGCACCTGACCTCAATTGTATAGCTATAGTTCTTACTCTCTCATTCGTAAAGCTCCCCCCTTCAATTATTGCCCTTCCGCCAGAAATACCAGTAGTTGCACTTGGTGCAACTAATTCTTCATCATCGAGATATATAGCGAGCCTATCATTATGTCGGGAAATACGGTCAGTAGCTTCATAAAAAGCATCAGCCCCATCATCATTGAACACAAGAGAAACTATTGGTTTACTTATTCCACTTTGAGTTGAAACATCAGGAAAAGCATTTTCCAAGTCCGAAGCCATAATTTCGGTATCTGATTCAATAAAATATTTTGGATTAACACATCTTTCGTTATTCCATTGCTCTTCACTTAGTCCATCAGGTGGCCATATGACTTCTTTATCAGGAGCAGTCAAATCTCCACACTCTCTATATCTAAATTCTAATTGTGCAGTTTTGCCAATTAAGTTCTTGGCTTCCTGCACCCCTCCTCCAACAGTCCACTGTTCAAGGTAGCCTTGAATATCAAAAAATTCAATTTCACCAAGTTCACTTAGGCTACTAAAAATAATTTGAGGTTCATTTTGAATTGGTTTGCCAGAGGAATCTGTAGTTTTTATGTCTAATCCGGAGAAGTCAATATTAAAATAAGGATCATTTTCATTTAGCTGGCTAATAATAACATCATTTCTACCTAAATCATCAAAGGCTTTTGTTACATCATTTAATTTAGGAATTGAGGATTCAGAGGAATTTTCTGCTGTGTCTATCTTGAAGCCAACTTGTATATTTACAGGGAAAACTTCGATAATTTTGTCACTCCAAATATCAGCTTCGGACTTTGTCACTATATTACCTTCAGAATCAAAAGTTGCAGGACTAATGCTATCAAAACCTAATCTAAAAGATCCATCATCATTCTCAGATATTGTAATATCATTTCGTCCAAAGTTATCTATAAAAAAAGATTCTACATCAGACTTAGTCTGTGTATTAGATTTAAATTTCAAAGTAATATTAGCGCCAGATTGACCAGGTATCTGAACAAGCACTCTATCTGAAACTGTTCCATCAGTTCCACCTAAAAGCTGAACTTTAGCTTCACTAACTCCAAATTCATTAACACGTTGATTAATTATCCTCCTAACACCTTCCATATCTTCCTCAGTAGGCTCTCTGCCATCTTCGGGTATAACTTCATATACTAGATGAGTTCCACCTTCAAGATCCAAGCCTAGTGTGAGTCCAAGTAGAGATGATCTTGAATCAGAACCAATTTGCATTCCAAATACATTAAGTTGTTTAATTGAAAGAATTCCAATCGAAAAAACAACCAATGTAAGTATAAATATTAGGGATCTGTATCTAACCAATAAAATATCTTTCGGCATTAGTAAATAATAGCATCAATTGAGTATAACATTCGAAATAAAAATATTCATCTTGAAATTAACATATAATTATTATTTTTTAGAATAAAAAAATCTATTTCTCAAAATAACCTTCATTATGAAGTTCATATTGCATTTGAGAAATTGATGAGTCAGAATAAAGTTTTGAGAAATTTAATCTAGATTCTAATATTTCTTTTGATTTATCATTATCTTTTTGAACAGTTATTTTCATATCTACATCATGTGAATGTGGATGATCTTGCTCTAAACCAGCATGTTTTAATTTTTCATGCTCCAGTAGGTGATCTGTATAAAGTATTCCGTTCAAGTGATCAATTTCATGTTCTAATGCTTGAGCAAATAATTCTTCTTTTGTAACTTTGTATCGTGATCGGTTAAGATCTATCCATCTGGCTGAAACAACTACTGACCTTTTTACCAAACCCTCATAACCGGGTAATGATAAACATCCCTCAACAACGTTTCTTTCACCTTCCTTACGAGTTATTTCTGGATTTATCAAAATTATAGGCTTAACTTCTTCGGGCATATGTAAAGTTATTATTCTTGATAACTCTCCTATCTGATTAGCTGCTAAACCTACTCCACCAGCTGCAACTAAAGTATCCACAAGATCTTTTGACAAAGTGATAATTTTATTATCTATTCTTTTAACTACCCTACACTTCTTTCTTAGCATAGGATCCGGATAAACTCTTATTCTTTTTATACTCACTTTTTTCCTCTCTAAAAGTTTAAGATATCATCAAGGGGTCAACATCTATATACCAATCGTTTTTTGGTTTAACTATATCAATTATTCTATGAGGAGAATTACCTTTAATAATTATTTGCCATCTATAGTAATTTCTCAATTTAAATGGATATGAAGGAGAAGGTCCCAGAACAATGTTTGATGTTTCTCCATATAATTCCATAGCATTTCTGATAATTTTCATTGTTTTCTTAACTTCTAATAATCCTTTTTGTACATCTCTAGCAGAGTAAACTAGTTTTATAATTTTAGTAAATGGTGGATTAGCATACAAAGATCGATACTCTATCTCAGATCTATAAAATTCAAGATAATCCTGACTAGCGGCTTGTTGAATTGCAAAATTTTCAGGATTAAAAGTCTGAACAATAGCTTTTCCTCTTTTTTTACCTCTACCTGACCTTCCTATAACCTGTGTAAGAATTTGAAAAACTCTCTCATTAGCTCTAAAATCTGGTAATGAAAGTCCAGTATCAGCTGATATAACTCCTACGAAAGATACCGAAGAAATATCCAAACCTTTTGCTATCATCTGAGTACCAACTAATATTTTTGATCCAAATTCAGAAAATTTATTAAGTATTTCAGCGTGATTTTTTCTATTTTTTGCAGTATCAGAATCCCACCTAATAACATCAATTGTTGGAAAAAAATTTTTTATATTCTTCTCAACAATTTCAGTTCCGGGATTTGATCGCTTAACTTGTTTAGAACTACATTTTTTACATGGCCTATTAGGTTGTCTTTTATTATTACAATAATGACATATAAGCTTTGATTTATATCCCGATAAATTTTCATGATAAGTCATTGGTATTTCACATCTAGCACACTTTTGGATCTCTCCACAATTAAGACATTGAACGTAAGAAGCAGACCCTCTACGATTTAAAAACAGTATNACTTTCTCATCTAAGCTTATCGCTTTGCTTATTTCTTCTAGCATAGTGTGACTAAACATCTCAAAATTTCCATTTCTTCTTTCATTACGCATATCTACAACTTCGACTAAAGGTAAGCTGTTTTTTTTAGTTTTGGTGAATCTAGATGTAAGTCTTAATAATTTTATTTCTGATTTAGTTGATTTATTAAATGATTCAACATCGGGTGTTGCACTTCCGTATAATAAAGTACATTTGTACATATTAGAAATTAGTTCCGAAATTTTTCTTGCATCATATCTTGGAGCTTTATCCGATTGTTTGTAACTCCATTCATGCTCTTCATCTATTATTATCAGGCCTAAATTTGATAATGGTGCAAAAATTGCACTCCTTGATCCTAGAACAATTTTATATTCATTATTCTTAATTCTCCACCATTGATCATATCTTTCTCCTGATGTCAGGCCTGAGTGTAATAGTGCTACTTTGCCAGGAAATCTAGATGCGATTCTATTTAATGTTTGAGGTGTTAAGGAAATTTCGGGTACTAAATAAATTACATTTTTATTCATTTTTAAGCACTCTTCAATTGTTTGCAGATACACCTCTGTTTTACCAGAGCCAGTAATTCCATGAAGCAAAAATTTATTACTTGAATTTGTTATATTTTTTGAACTGATTGAATCTGTAACTTTTTTTATTGCAACAGATTGCTCTTTATTTGGCGTATGTGCAAACTCTTGTTGAAAAAAATACCTACTTAATGGATCTCGAATTCTTTTTATTTTTCTTGTAGTTATTATTCCTTCATTTAAACACCATCTTGTGACCGTATGTCCAAAAGCTTTATATAATTTAGTTTTTGTGTCCGAATAATTATCCTCTAAAAACCAATTTATAAGTTGTTTATATTTATTTTTTTTTGAATCAAATTCATTAGCTAATCGCCTTGCTTTATTTTTTGAAACACCCAAAATAATCCTGTTGTGATAAACAGGCCCAACTGTTGGTTTATCCCAAATATTTTCAGTGGTAAGTATATTCCTTCTAATCATTTTTTCTACTAGATTTTTCCCCGGTAAACCTAATTTTTTTACTAATTGCTTTTTGTTTATTTTTTTATTTGTATTTACAATGTTTATCAATTTTTTTTCAATTTTTGAAAATTTGTAACCTCTAATTTTATCCTCATTAACGCTATGGAAAATTGTACTAATTTTAGAAAAAGCATTTGGTGGGAAAAATAAGCTTGCTGCAGAAAAAAAAGATACTCTATAGTATTCAGAAATTTGTTTTATTAAATCTAATTTTTTGGTATCAAAATATGGACCATCGTTTATTTTACTAATTACATATTTAATAATTTCTTCATCAATATCATGATCATTAGTAAAATAAAAAACTATTCCACATAAAATTCTAGTACCGAATGGTACCCAAACGAGATCTCCTACATCTAAAGTTAAATTACCGGGGACNTTATATGTATAGGTTCTCTGACTATTGTCAGGAAAATCAACGGCTATTTCAGCATAATTCATTAATATTCCTTCTGTAATTCATTTTTAAGACAAAAACCCTCTCATTATTTGAGAGGGTATATAAAATTATGAGTAAATATTACGACCTTTTTTCTTTTATTCTAGCTTTTTTGCCAGTTAGACCTCTTAGGTAATATAATTTTGACTTTCTTACCTTACCTTTTCGAGTAACTTTCAATGATTCTATATTTGGTGAATGAAAAGGGAGGACACGTTCCACNCCTACACCATAAGAAATTCTTCTTACAGTAAAAGTATCCCCTAAGCTTGGAATTTTGGCTGAAGTAAACCTGCCAGAAATAATATTACCATCAAAAGTTTGAATTCTTTCCTTATCACCCTCAATAATTCTAAGATTCACACTTACTGTGTCTCCAGGTTGAAATTCATCCAAATTATTAATTTGCTTGATATGTAAGCTTGTATCTATTTTTCTACTCATGATTAAATTACAAATATATAATTACAAAACTCTATTATACATGTAGATAGATAAATTCATACCTGAAAATAAATAGCATTCAAGGTATTATTTTTCATTTAATAAATCAGGTCGAATAATTTTAGTTTTTTTTTGCGATTGATTCATTTTCCATTTTTCTATTTCTTTATGATTACCATTGAGGAGTACGTTCGGAACATTTTTGCCCAAAAACTCTCTGGGTCTTGAATATACAGGACCTTGTAATTGATATGAATAATTTTTTGTAAAAGAATCATTTTCAGTAGAGTTCTCATTACCTAAAACACCAGATAGAAACCTAGCAATTGAGTCAACTAATACCATGGCTGGTATTTCTCCGCCAGTTAAAATATAATCCCCTATTGATAACTCTTCATCTACACAAAGATCTATAAACCTTTGATCAACACCTTCATAATGTCCACAAACTAAAATAATTGATTTTTCCATTGACAAATTTTTGGCTATACCAAAATTATATTGTTTTCCTTGAGGTGAAAGTAAAATAACTTTAGAATCATTGGGAAGATTTTTCTCTTTAATTTTTTCAACAGCGGTATATAACGGTTCAGGCCTTAAGACCATGCCAGGCCCACCTCCATAAGGAGGAGAATCTAAAATTTTCCTAGATGAAATTGTACTTTTTGCAAAATCGCCAAGTTGATAAATTTCTATAGTAATTTTTTTTGAATCGACTGCTCGAGATATAATACTATCCCCGAATACACTACTAAACATATCAGGAAAAAGAGTAATTATTGATAAAATCATTGAGGATGATTACCTGTGTGTGAATCCATAATTATTTCTACTGCATGCTCAATTGAGCTAATAAGAATATTTAAATTTTCTTGAATCGCATTAGGGCTACCCGGTAGATTTATTATTAGAGTATTATTTTTTACACCAGATACTGATCGGGATAGAATAGACATTTTATTATTTTTATAACTTTCTATTCTCATAATTTCTGATATACCTGGAATTTTTCTCTCAATCAATTTTTCTGTAACTTCAGGTATAACATCTCTTTTAGACAGACCGGTACCACCAGTAGTAAGAATCAGACTAATCCTTTCATCATCAAAAAACTCAATTAATTGGTTTTCTAAAAGGCTAAACTCATCTGGCAATATTACCCTTGAATGCAAAGAAAATTTTGATGATTTCATAATTTTTTCTATGAGTTCTCCACTTTTATCATGCATATCTCCTGCTGCACAGCGATCACTACTAGTGATAATAGAGTAGTATAAATTTTTGTTGTTTTTCATAATTTTCATATCTATTTGCTATTTTACACAAAAATATTAAATCAAAAATTACTCTAAAACGTGTAAAAATATTGTATTGAACTCATTTTTTTTTATGTGGCATAATTCAAATGTGTATCACAAAATAATTAAATATGAGTTTAAGACACCTTGATATTAAAAGAGCTTAATTTATACCATACTCCGGTGATGACTAAGGAGATTATTGAAGGCCTGGACATAACACCTGGTGGTAGATATATTGATGCCACTCTTGGTGAAGGAGGGCACACATCTAAAATTCTTTCAGAGTCTGAACCTGGCGGTCAAGTTTTAGGTATTGATGCAGACCATGAAGCTGTTTCAGTAGCAAAAAAAAGAGTTAATTATTCTTCCGATAAATTTCTAGCTATAAACGATAATTTTAAAAATATCAGACCGATTGCTGTGAGATATAATTTTTTACCAGTTCATGGGATCATATTTGATCTAGGAGTATCATCTCTTCAACTCGACGCGGAATCAAGAGGTTTTAGTTTTAGGAGAGCAGACCCTCTAGATATGCGATTTAGTTACAATCAAAATTTATCTGCATCACAAATAATAAATAACTATGATGAAAATGAGCTTGCTAATTTAATTTTTTATTTTGGTGAAGAAAAAAAATCAAGGAAAATTGCAAAGAGTATTGTAAGAAATAGACCAATCAAGTCATCTCTAGAACTTGCTAACTTAATCTGTGAAATAATTCCAAAAAGAAAAAATCAAAAAATTAACCCTGCTACTAAAACATTCCAGGCTATAAGAATAGCAGTAAATGATGAATTAGCAGCATTGGAAACTGCTTTAGAAGAATCATTAACTGTTATAGGAGAAGGTGGGAGAATTGCGGTAATTTCATATCATTCTCTTGAAGATAGAATAGTAAAAAACTTTTTTAAGAAGCAATCTTCAAATTGTATTTGTCCTCCTAGATCTCCCATATGCTCATGCGAGCATGAAAAGACAGTAAAAATAATTAATAAAAAACCAATCATCCCTTCAGAAAACGAAATAATCAATAACCCTAGATCAAGAAGCGCAAAATTAAGAATAGCTGAAAGAATTTAATATGGAGAAAAAAAATGACAACAGATAACTTTAGAGTAGCAATAGATGTTGGTACAACTAAGATTTGCACTATGGTTGCAAAAATTAAAGAAAAAAAAACATACGAAGTTATAAGCATAATGATTGTGGAATGTGATGGTATGAATAAGGGAGTAGTTATTGATGAGGAAAAGGTTTCTAAATGCATAACTAAATCAATAGAAAATGTTTCGAATGAACTTGGTATAAATATAACAAAGGCATTTATTGGTATTTCAGGAGCACATCTAGAATCAAAAAATCACTGGACAAATATTTCAAGGCCATCAGGTATGACATCTATTACTGAAGATGATATTGATGAAGCTTTAAAAATTGCAAGTAAAGTAGATATTAATAAGGATAGAAAACTACTGCATGCAATTCCCAGAAGTTACACTTTAGATGGTTTGCATGGAATTATAAACCCACTTGGAATGCATACTGCAGAATTACATGTTCAAACTCATGTTATTACAAGTTCAATAAATAGTATTAATAATATTAAAGACTGCCTAATTAATTCAAAAATCACTCAAGGTGGTATGGTCGCCGAACCATTAGCAAGCGCAGAAGCTGTCCTGTCTCCAACTGAAAAAGAAGAAGGCAGTGTAGTAGTAGATATAGGTGGTGGTACTACAGGTATTGCAGTTTTTGATAACGGAAATATTGTTCACAGCAAAGTATTACCAATTGGTGGAAACTTATTTACAAGTGACATAAGCATAGCACTAGATTTAGATTTTGACATTTCAGAAAATCTGAAAATTAATCATGGTAATATAGGCCCTGATCAAAAACATTCAACTGATGAAATTATTATAAAGCCAAGAAAATTGAATGAAGAAATTCCTATTACCAAGAGAGAATTAGGACAAATTTTAAAAGAAAGAGCAGCAGAACTAATCAGAATGATTTCCATTTCTCTTGATGAAGCTCATCTTGAAAATACTAATATAAGCAAATTTATATTTACTGGTGGAGGATCAAAATTAAATGGGTTTATGAATATCGCAAAATATATATTGCAAAATAATGTTAGACTAGCTGAACCAAGAGGTCTCTCTGGAATACCTGCTAAGCAAAACGACCCTTCAATAGCAACAGTCTCTGGAATAATGCTATGGGGGATAGAAAATAAAGATGACTCTACACATGCAAATTTTGCCTCAGATGATGAGAGGATGCATTATGGAAGCAATTCATCTACTTTTTCAAAAATTATGAAAAAAATTAAATTATAAATTTACAAACATAATGAAAACTAGAATTATTGCTATTAATAAATTGGGTTTGGATATAATTAACTCATTACCAATTTCTGTTATAAAAAATTTTGATATAGTTCATATCCAGGATGAAAAAAATAAATATCGCAACAATACTTTCAAGCATAATTTAAACTTAACCAAAATACTCACTAATGAAAATGATATAAACCAAATAAATTACATTCTAAATTCAAAAGACTTATATATTTTTGTATGCGATATAGAAAATCAAGATGATTACAAATTTATTTATAAAGTGCTTAGTTCAGTAAAAAAATATAATGAAGTAATTTTACTAATCAAAAAAAATAATTTTTTGACATATGATCAAACTAAACAAATTTCTACACAAGCAACTACAACAATGTTTGTACATGAAAATTCTCTAACAACATATGAAATTGGGAAATTTATGTTTGAAAGTGAAAAAAAACTACTTATAAATAATTTTATAAATTCAATTGTTTCTATCAATAAAATTATTTATGAGGCCGGTGATATTAACATAGACTTTGCAGATTTAATGTCCGTAATTAAGTATTCAAATATTTCCTGGTTTGGTCATACTAAAAGTGTAGGAATAAACAAATCACAAGAAGCGGTTAATAATCTACTAGACTTACAGTTTTTTCAAGGAAATTTCAATGACGTAAATAGTATGATAGTCCAAATAATTTCGGGTGAAGAAATCAAAATGAATGAAGTGACTGAATTGTCTAATAGACTTAAATCCTTTGCAAATAATAAATGTAATATTTTTTTTGGAATAAAAAGAAAAAAAATTATGCATAATGAAATTGAACTCATAGTTTTGGCATCAACAAAGAATGATTTTTCTACCACTATTTCAAAAGGATACTTAGAATTAGCTTGTGGAAATGAAGAAGAACAAATAAATTTAGAAGAAATTCACATACCTCCATTTATGAGAAAAAAAACTGCATTTACAAAAATAAATTAATTTTGGGAAATTTGTTCTCATAAAAAATATATCCCAGTAAGATTAATAAATTCTATATTTTTTTCGCAATTTTTAAACTTTTTAAAATTTATACTTATTTTCACAAAAAAAATATATACCAGGCAATTTTAAATTGAGTAAAAAAGAGAAAACTGAAATTTAATATATATTGCAATTATACAACCATTAGTGGTAATCTTTAGATTAACTACTATATGTAGTCTTTGCTGTGTCCGCAGTAAATAAGGCGTAATAAGTTGATTTAACTGTTACACGTTAGTTATTTTCTGCGTACTAGCTTACAATTTTATAAGGAAAATCTTTCATGGAATGTCCATACTGCCATAAAGTTGGATCTAGGGTTCTTGATTCTAGAGAATCTTCGGTTGGGATAAGAAGAAGAAGATTATGTGAAAAGTGTCAAAAAAGATTTACGACTTATGAAAAAGTTAGCATAGTTCCAGTAATGGTACTTAAGCGTGATGGTAGAAGAGAGATTTTCTCTAATGAAAAATTAGAAAGCGCTATAAAAATGGCTTGCGTGAAAAGACCTATCACAGATGTTGAAATTACAAATATAGTAGAAAAAATTGAAATTTTAATTAATAAAAATTACCAAAATGAAATAAAAGCAGGAAAAATTGGACAAATGTGTATAAAGTATTTGAAAAAGCTTGATCATGTCGCTTACATAAGATTTGCTTCAGTTTACAGAGATTTCAAAAACATCGACTCTTTTACAAAAGAAGTCGAATTACTTAAAAGATAAAAAACTAGCTAATTATGGAGAATAAAAAAATAATGATAAACACTGACTCAGAAACTAACTATGAAAAAAATAAACACGAATTTCAACCAGCTATAATCTCTGATAACGCAAATGTTGTTCTTGAAAAAAGATACCTCCAAAAAAATTCAAATGGAGATATTATAGAAACTCCAAATGAAATGTTTAAGAGAGTTGCTAATGCTCTTGTTCAACCTGAAAAAAACTATGAAAAATCAGATGATGAAATTAGAAACATAGAAAATGACTTCTATGAATTAATGGCAAGTTTAAAATATTTGCCAAACTCCCCAACATTAATGAATGCAGGAACAGGTGCTGGCACCCTCTCTGCTTGTTTTGTTCTACCTCTTAAAGATAGCATGCAAGGCATAATGGGAGCAGCACATGATGCAGCAATGGTTCAAAAATTCGGTGGAGGAACAGGTTTTGCACTATCTGAACTCAGACCAAAAGGTACACCTATAGCTACCACGCACGGAAAAGCTTGTGGTCCAATATCAGTCCTACGGCATTTATCTTCTGTTTCCACTCTTGTTACGCAAGGCGGGAAGAGAGATGGAGCGAATATGGCTGTAATGGATGTGCACCACCCCGATATTTTAGAATTTATTGATTGCAAAAAAATTGAAGGTGAGATACATAATTTTAACATCTCTGTAGGCGCATCTGATGAATTTATGCAAGCAGTGAAAGATGGAACTACATACCCATTAAGAAAATTAGAAAATCCAGCTGATCCTAAAAGTACTTCTGTAGAAGTAGACAGGATTGATGCAAGAATGGTTTTTAATAAAATAATTAATGGTGCATGGAGAAATGGTGAACCTGGAATGATATTTTTAGATGAGGTAAATAGAAATAGTCCTGTGCTTCATATAGGAAAAATAACAGCAACTAACCCATGTGGAGAACAACCTCTACTACCTAATGAATCTTGCAACTTAGGCTCAATTGATGTAGCTAAATTTATAAATGAAAGCAATGATGGAATTAACATAATTGATTGGGAAGATCTATCTAAGGCAGTTAAGGTTTCTATAAGAATGCTTGATAATGTCATTGATGCTAACAAATATGCAGTTGATGCAATCAGAGAAATGACACATTCAACTAGAAAATTAGGTCTAGGAGTGATGGGTTTTGCAGACATGTTAGTAAAACTTGGTATTCCATATGATACTGAAGAGGCGGTTGAGTTAGGGCGAAAACTAATGAAATTCATTCAAGAGAAAGCAGATGAAGAATCTATAACCCTAGGAGAAGAGCGAGGTCCTTTTCCTGCCTGGCACGATTCTGAACAGGCAAAAATAGGAGCACCGAGATATAGAAATGCATGTAGACTTACAGTAGCACCTACTGGAACCATATCTATGATAGCGGGAGCTTCAAGTGGGATAGAACCAATATTCTCACTTGCATATAGGAAGCATAATATATTAGAAGGTGAAACTCTTTACTATGTTGACAAAAATTTTGAAAAAATAGCTAAAGATGAAGGGTTTTATAATGATGATTTACTAGAACATCTGTCAAATGGTGGGTCATTACAAGATAGACAGGAAGTCCCAGATAGTATAAAAGAACTTTTCCATGTAGCATCAGACATATCACCAAGAGATCATGTTCTTATGCAAGCTGCTTTTCAAGAAAGCACTGATGCAGGAATATCAAAAACAATTAATTTCCCTAACGAAGCTACGGTTGAAGATGTAGAAGATGCATACTTGCTTGCATGGGAAACAAAATGCAAAGGTATAACTGTATACAGAGCTGGATCAAGAGAAAAAGAAGTTCTTACCACAGGAACAAATGAAACCTCAAATGAGTCTAATGAAAGCGATACTAAAGATTTCAGCGGATATATTGCTGAAGCAGATAGGCCAGCAATTCTCAACGGAATCACAAGAAGAGTTCGTACAGGTAGAGGTAATTTATTTGTTACAGTAAACATGGCTGAGAATAATAGACCGTTTGAAATATTTGCTACTCACGGAAAAGCTGGAGGTAATGATGCTGCTATGGCAGAAGCTGTATCTAGAATGGCATCTCTAGCACTTAGATCAGGTATTGATCCTGTTAATGTGACGGAACAATTAAGAGGTATCACAGATGTACCCACATGGGATTCAGGTGAAATGATAAGATCTGTACCAGATGCTATTGCTTCAGTATTAGAAAAAATAACTAATAATTCATCGTCTAGTGAAAATCTTCAAGAAAAAGAAACAAGTCAAGCAAATATGTTCACACCTCCTTCACCAAAAGAACTTGGTATGCCAGTAGCAGAGGAAATTGAAATTTTAGAAAAGTCTAAACAAAAAGTACTTGTTAATTCAATGCTTGGGGAAACATGCCCAGAATGTCCTTCAACTCTTGCTCATGAAGAGGGGTGCTTGAAATGTTATGCTTGCGGATATAGTAAATGTTAATTCACATTTAAATAATTAAGTATGAAAAATAAAATAAAAATTGCTATCACAATGGGTGATCCCTCAGGGATTGGTGCAGAGATAATAGTAAAAGCATTATCAGAAGAAAGTAAAAAAAAATTTATACCGATAGTAATTGGATCAAAAAAAGTACTAAATAATCAAATAAAAATTAATAAATCTAAACTACTACTAGAAGAAATCAATCATCCTGACCAGATAACAGATTATAAATCCGATAAAGTTTACATAATAAATCCTGGAGAAGTTACATCTGAATTTGCTCAAGGCGAGCTAGATATAAATTCAGGAAGAGAAAGTCATAAATGGGTAGAATTTGGTGCGGAATTATGTATTAATAAACAGGTTGAAGCAATGGTTACTGCACCAATAAACAAAGAAGCGTGGTCTATGGCAGGTATAAAAGATACAGGTCACCAAGAAGTTTTTAAAAGAATGACTAATTCTAAATATGTCGCAACAATGCTGATAACAGGAAAATTAAGATGTATGCATTTGTCTACTCATAAACCACTTATTGAAGCATGTAAGTATGTAACGAAAGAAAATATNNTAAGAGCTATTGAGCTAACAGATNATAGCTTCAAAGAGTGGGGTTACNANAAACCAAAAATAGCAGTAGCAGCATTAAANCCTCACGCATCTGANAANGGACTAATTGGNGANACNGAGNCTAAAGAAATAGCTCCTGCNGTGAAATTNATGCAAAAGAAAGGTATTAATGTTACNGGNCCACATCCNGCTGATTCAATATTCAATCAAGCNATCAATGNAGAGTANGATGTAGTAATAGTCATGTACCANGATCAAGGGCATATTGCAATTAAGGTNCANGGNCTAGAAAAATCTATAAGTGTAAATCTTGGNATACCATTTATCAGAACTTCTGTTGATCACGGTACAGCTTTTGACATAGCTAATAAAAATATAGCTGATTCAACAAGCATGAAAGAGTCTATTAAACAAGCTTATGTTCTGATAAATAATCAAAAAATATAAATTTGGATATATAATAACAATAAAATTGCTAATTTAGGAAGAAAAATGAAAATTGCATTTATTGGTGGTGGAACTATGGCTCAAGCGATAATTTCGGGGCTAGCTAAATCAAAAAATAAAAATGATATTATAGTTTCAGATCCTGAAGAAAAAATAAGAAATAAAATTAATAAAAAATTCAAACTCAATACAACAGACGATAATACTATTGCAATAAAAAATTCCGATTTAATTATACTGTGTATTAAACCTCAGAATTTTTTATTAGTCTCAAAAGAAATAAATGAGAAAATTAAAGAAAACCAAACTGTTGTTTCGATTATGGCAGGAACTAAAATAAATACTATTTCAAACTCATTGTCTACAAAAAAAATTATTCGANTAATGCCTAATACNCCTGCGCAAATTGGAAAAGGAATATCTGCATGGTACTCAACATCTTNAGTNAAAAAAGAATCAAAATTANTAGTNAAAGAAATTCTTTGCTTACTAGGTGATGAAATTGAGTTCGAAGAAGAAAAATATATAGATATGGCAACAGCAGTAAGTGGCAGTGGACCTGCATATGTGTTCNTATTTATCGAGTTTTTAGAAAAAGTTGCTNAAGAAATAGGACTACCTGATGATAAAATAAGACAGTTAGTTATAAAAACTATTTCTGGCAGCATTGAACTACTGGATAATGGGAATAAAAGCCCCTTGGATCTAAGACTACTAGTTACATCTCCAGGTGGAACAACAGAAGCCGGAATTAATTCTATGATAGAAACCAAATTCCATCAAAGTATTATTACGGGCGTAAAGAAAGCATACGACAGNGGCAACCAACTCGCAAAAGAGGAGAATTTATGATTGTAATTTCAGATTTACTTAGTATTGCACTAAGAATTTATGCGTACTTAATTATAATAAGAGCATTTTCAACTTGGTTTCCTCAATTAAGAAATCACGAGATCGTGCAAACCTTATATAAAATTACTGACCCTGTAATGAGACCAGCATCTAAATATATTCCAACTATAGGCATGATTGATATTTCAGCTATGGTTGTCGTTATTGTACTATTAAGCCTATCTAATGCTCTTAGGTACTGATAACGGTTACTTCTCCTGAAGATACGTGCCATTCTTTCATATTTTTATCTAAAATAACTATTCTACCTTCATCATCAATATCAATTGCTTTTCCTTTAATCGAATTATTATTTTCGTTATTGTTGAAACTGATTTTTATATTTTCTCCAATATTTATAACCTTTTGTTTCCATTTGGGAACAATATTTTTACCAGAGGTAATATATGAATAGTAGTTATCTAAATTTGCTAATAATTGTTTAAGTAATTCATANCTTTCAAATTGAATATTTTTCTCTTTATATAANCTTGTATAAGTANCAGCAACTGGAGATTCANCTGGAAGAGATAAATTAACATTCAANCCTATCCCAATAACAACATATGATAATTCATCTGANAGNANTCTAGACTCTGCTATAACACCTGCAATTTTTTTATGATTTATTAGCACATCATTAGGCCATTTAATTTGAGGGTTCATTTCCAAAGAAAATAGTAAATCATATATTGATAATGAAGATATCATTAGTAGCTGATTAAGCATCTTTGTTGGTAATTTAAGTATTATTGAAAATAGTAAATCTTTTTTTGGATGAGAAATCCATGTACGATTAAAACGACCTCTTCCTTGTGTTTGAAAATCAGTAATAATTAATAAGCCATGAGATTTTTTTTTATCAGCATAGTCCCATGCAAGATTCATAGTAGATTCTGTTTTATCCACATAAACAACTTGTTGAGCAAAATTATTAAAATTACCTTCTAAAGACTTAAAATTATTTTTCATATTATTAATAATAATCTATTATAATTATCAAATGAAACATTTTGATTCAAAAATACTATACTATACTCACTCTTCACAGAATGAAGTAACCGCTCATGTTAACCAAAATGAGTGGTTTAAAGTAACTACTCAGATGAATAGGGGTCCTGATTCTAAATTAGTACCAGAAAATATAAGAAATTTATATAACAAGTATAGATCAGATAATCAGCCTAAGGATTATGGAAATCCATCTTCAGGGTGTATTTATATTCAAGGAGCTGAAATTGGTAAAGTTTTAGAAGTTGAGATTGGAAATATTCAACTTAACCCAATTGGTTGGACTCGTTATAGAGGTTCTACTGGAGCATTACCTGGTTATCTTGGAAAATCTAATATAGGTGAACAATTTAAAGTTTGTTTAATTAAAAATGATGAAATTTTATGGGATAATAATTTATCTTTTCCAGTAAAGCCAATGATTGGCGTTATAGGTTTAGCTCCAAAAATTGAATCTAAACATAACGGATGGGCTGGAATATGGGGTGGAAATTTTGATATCCAAGAAATTACTACAAATGCCAAAGTTTATCTACCAATAGAACATGAAGGAGCGTTATTACATATAGGTGATATGCATGCACGGCAGGGAGATGGAGAAATATGTGGAGGTGGCGGGATTGAAACCGGCGGAGAAGTAGAATTAAAAGTTAAGGTTCTTGATAGACCTGTAAGTATGACTTGGCCTAGAATTGAAAATAATGAATATATCATGACAACTGCATGTGACAAGCCAGCAGAGGATGCATTTAGACTAGCTCTATGCGAAATGATACTTTGGCTTGAAGAGGATTATAATATGCCTCAAGGTGAAGCATTTATGTTTTTGTCACAGTGCCTAGAGGCAAGGGTTACTCAATTCGTAAATCCAACTTATACATATGTTGCAAAAGTACCAAAGAAATTTCTACAATAGAAAATTATGATAAAAAATATTTTTTTTGATATTGGGGGGCCTATTGATAAAGAAACTTTGATGGATCAGCTTATTGATGAACAAATAATTGAATCTTTCAAATCTTTAGGTATAAATGTTTCAAATAAAGAATATAAGAAAATTCACGATAAATTAATACTTTCATTTTCAAAAAATCTATACAAAGATATTATTTGGATTTTATCAAATAAAAATATTGAATTATCATACATAATCGAAAAAAAACTTTATGATACAGAAGAAGAACGTAATAAAAAAAGAGGATTTTTTGAACCACATAATGAGATTTTTAAAATCCTAAAAAGTTTATGTGAAAAAAAATATAAACTAGGAATTATTGCAAATCAGCCTGTCAGAAGTATTGAGATAATGAAACAAATAGGACTATTACATTTTTTTTCAAACAAGTATGTTTCAGATTCTATTAATCTATATAAACCAGATGAAAAATTTTTTTTGCATGTATGTGAAGATATTAATGCAAATCCCTGTGATAGCGTTATGATTGGTGATAGAATTGATAATGATATTGTTCCTGCTAAAAATTTAGGAATGAAAACAATAAGATTACTAACTGGTAGATATAAAATACAAAAGCCAAGAGATAAATCAGAAGAACCAGATTTCAAGATTACTAATATAAACCAAGTAGAGAAGGTAATTAAAAAATTATGACTAATCAATTCGATAATTCAAAAAAAATGTATAATCAAGCTAAAAAATATATAGCAGGTGGTATTTCTAGTCAAATTAGAAAAAATGACCCTGCTAAAATTCCTTTATTTTTTTCTCATGCTAAAGGATCAAAAATGTGGGATGTAGATGGAAATGAATATATAGATTATATCCAAGGAATGGGGCCTAACTTATTTGGGCATTCACCAGATTTTATATCAGAATTAGTAAAAAAAGAAATGGATAGAGGTTATGTTTTTGCAGCTCAGTTTGAAAAAGAAATAGAAATAGCAAAAATGGCTTTAGAATTAATTCCAATAAAAAATGCTACAGCAAGATTTGCTATATCTGGGACTGAAATAGATCAATTATTGTTCAGGGTAATGAGAGGTTATACAAAAAAAAATAAGATAGTTAAATTTGAAGGCCATTATCACGGATGGATGGATTCTGTAAACTATAGTGTTCATCCATCATTAAGTATTGCAGGTGATGAGAATAATCCCAATCCCATTCCTGAATCTACTGGAATGGATTTAAATACTAGAAAAAGTTTAATAATATGCGAATGGAATGATGAAGAAAAAATTGAAAAAGTATTTAATGAATTTGGTGATGATATTGCAGGAGTCATAACCGAACCAATATTAGCTAATACTAATTGTATTCTCCCAAAAAAGGGATACCTAGAAAAAGTTAAAAGCTTGTGTGAAAAACATAACGCATTGTTGGCTTTTGATGAGGTTATAACTGGATTTAGAGTAGCTGCTGGTGGCGCTCAAGAATTGTTAAAAATAACTCCTCATATTGCAACATATGCTAAATCTATGGCTGGAGGATTTCCTATGTCGATGATAGTAGGAGAGAAACAAATAATGAATGAAATCGGAAATGGAAATGTATATCATGGTGGAAGTTTCAATTCCAATGTAATGTCAACTGCTGCTACATATGCCACACTAAAATATTTACAAGATAGTAAAACCACCTTCTACGAAAATCTTAATAAAAAAGGTGAGTTTATGATAGAAAACCTAAAATCTGTTTCAAAATCGCAAGAGTCTGACATGCATGTTCAAGGCATTGGTTCATTATTATCTATATCTTTTACTAATAAGGAAGAAATTATTAACTGGCGAGATCATGCTAAAAACTGTAATGAGGAAAAATATTCTATTTTTGCATACGAAATGCTTAAGAATGGTATAAGGTTATCATCAAATGGAAGAATGCATATTTCCTCAGCTCACACTCATGAAGATTTAGAAAAAACTATCTCAGCTGTAGAAAAAGTATTATCTAAACTTTAGGTTAAATTTTATTCCTATATTAAATTTTGAACAGGAGAATCATTTGAACTGGATTTCTGCGGTTTCTGATATTTCAGATTACAAACAAGCAATATCAGAAATTTCATTAAATATAAGAAAAAAACTAAATGGGAAAAAAGCTGACCTCGTCATACTATTTGTGTCGTCACACCATTCTTTAAATTATGAAAAAATTGCATCACTATTTTCAAAAGAAATAAATACTAAATGTGTAATTGGCTGTTCTGCAGCAGGTGTAATTGGCAATGGTCATGAAGTCGAAAGAAGAGCAGGAATCGCAGTAAGTGCAGCTACATTACCCAATGTAGAAATTACACCTTTCCATATCCAACAAGATGACTTGCCTAACGAGGATGCAACTCCCAACGAGTGGTTCAAAATCACGGGATTAAACTCCGAAAACTGTAAAGCAATGATGATATTACCTGATCCTTTTACCTTAAGGAGTGACAATTTACTAGCAGGTCTAGATTATGCATTTCCAGATACTACTAAAATTGGAGCGTTAGCAAGTGGTGGTGGACAACCAGGTAACAATGCACTATTTATTGATGATAAATGCTATAGTTATGGTGCGGTTGGTGTTGGCTTTTCTGGAGATTTATCGGTAGAAACAATCGTAGCGCAAGGATGTAGACCTATAGGTGAGCCTATGATAGTGACTGATTCAGATATAAATGTAATAAATAAAATAGGAGATAAAACGCCACTTGAAATATTAGGGGAAATATTTGAAAAAAGTTCAATAAGAGAAAAAAGATTAATTCGAAGATCATTACAAATCGGAATAATAATGGACAGATTTTCTTCTATAAATAATGAGGAATTCTTAATAAGAAATATTCTAGGAGCAGATGAAGAAGATGGAAGTATTGCTATAGGAGAAATGATAAACGAAGGACAAATAATCCAATTCTATATAAGAGATGCTCAAACAGCAGATGAAGATTTAAAAATAATTTTAGAAAAATATAGTGATAAATTTGAAGATGACAAATTAAAATCAGCCTTATTATTTAGCTGCCTGGGAAGAGGTCAATATTTGTATGGAGCTCCTAACCATGATACAAATTTATTCGCAAATATTATAGGAGATATACCAATTACAGGATTTTTCTCTAACGGAGAAATTGGTTCTATAGGTGATCAAACATTTTTACATGGTTACACTTCAAGTTTTGCATTATTCAAGTCTGAAAAATAAGAAGTTATTTGATGATTGGCGAATCCATAATAAATTCATGAATTTTCATTCTTGAATTTGGTATATTTTCAGTAGAATTTCCATCATCATCGGAAAAACCAACTGCAATTGCACAAATAGAAGAATAATCTTTCTTCGAAAGACCTGAAACCTGGTGAGCCTTGTGCAAGTCTATTCCTCCCATTGCCCTAGAATTCATACCCATTATCTTAGCTTGTATAGCAATAGACATCCATGCTGACCCAGTATCAAATTTTGCATTTCGATTTTCCTTACCATCGGTATGATTTTTAGAAAAAACTAATATTATTAATGGTGCTTTTGATGCCCAGACTCTATTATAAGGATTCAAAACCATATTTAATTTTTCCCTAAATTCACCTGTTGTTGCATAAACAAATTTCCATGGCTGAGAGTTACTAGAAGATGGAGCCCATCGCGCAGCTTCAAATAAAGAAAATATTTGAGACTTGGTAATTGATTTACTATTGAATGACTTTGAAGACCATCTTTCATAAAAAAAATTCTCAATATGATTTTCTGGTTTTCTATATTTATTTATTTTCATTGTTTACCCCTTAGGTTATTTCTAATTTTAGTAGATGAAATATCATTTCTAAATTCAGATTCTTCTAATATAGAAAACATATATTTAAATCTTTTTGGTATTATCGATAAATCCATTTTAGTAAAAATATCTTTTTTATTAATTCGTCCAGCGACTATAAACTTACAATTATTATCGCTTATAATATTTAAGGTTTGATTAATTGTAGACTGAATATCACTCTTATTAAAATCAGGATAATATTTACTATCAAACAATCTTTGAAAAGTATCATTCCCTATCAAAAAATAAGAATTTGGGAATAAATTGGATTTTTCTATAAATCTAGGTGAATTAGATATAATTAAAGAGAAATTTGAATTATTTATCTGTTGAATTTTTTTTTTAATATCTGAAATTATTAGTGATTCTTTATCAACATTAGTAATAGAAATTTCAAGATATGGATTAAGGTTGTTTTCTTTAGTTGCTGCTATAAGCATTTCTTTATGACCTTCATGCAAAGGATTAAAAGAACCCGACAATATTACAGAATTATTAGGAATAATAAAACTAAAATTGTTCCCATTAAAAGAACAAAATGGAATTTTTTGAAAAATTATTTCAGATAATATATTCTTTAATTTTTTCTGATTCATACAAATTTACTTTTAAATATTCATCTATACTAGTTATTTTTGAAATCGTGTTTAAAATTATTTTTGAGATAATTATATCTTCTTCGTATCTTTTTCTTCTGGATTTATCAAAAAAAATAGAAGTATAACCATTGGATAGTTCGCTATTCCAAGCTATAAAAGCCCTATCTTCACCTTTTCGCATCCTATCAGTCGCGATTGCTGCGGTACATGATAAACCAAAAGTTTTATGATTTTTCGATAATTTCTTAGACCTAATGTAAGATTTATTTGACATACTAATCGCCTCTGTATGAGAAACATGAGAATTTAATTTTTCGGATATGAAATCAGATAATGATTCTTTTGAATATGGAATTAAAATCTCTAAAATAGTATTAGAAGATCCAGGTGTACTAAATAGATAATCAAAAGTTTTCATACCCCCCCCTGCTATAGAAAAACAGCCCTGAAAACTTGATGAATGAATTCTTTTTACTAATTTTTTTATACTCAAATGAAATTATGTAGATATTTAATTAATATAATAAACAAAATTTCATTGAAAAAATACAAAAAATTGAAATCACATATGAATATTTATATCAAATTATGAAGATTTTTCTAAAATTTTCATATTCAATACATATGATTCTAAAATATCTGTAATTTCATAACAAAAGTTACATTCTTTGGCATATAGTTTATTAGAATCAAATCCAGATTGAATTGTAATAAAGTTTTTTATTATATGAGAACAAAACATTTCTACCTCACATTAATTAAATATTTGAATTTACAGCTTGACGAGTCTGTTGATTTTCTAGATCATCTCTAATAGATTTAGAATTTATTGTATAACCACAAACGATACATCTAAGATAAGATCCAAAATTATCAGTACCTAATTCAACTGTACCGTCTTTACATCTACCACATGATTTAAAATAAAGCATAAATTTTTCCTTAAAAAAATATATTTATGATTATTAATATATCCGGTATCGAGTATTCTAAGCATAAGGGAATTTATACGAGTTTTTCTTAATTTTGATCAATTTTTATTTTTACATAGTATATTTAGAAAAATATGCAAATTTATTTCTATTTTTTCAACTTTATGTACTTAAACCCACCTAAGATGAAGTTAGTGGAATCAATATCATATGAAATTGTAAATAACTCGCCTTTTGCCCTGCCTGATGAAACTATAAAAGTATCTTTGGTATTTTCTACAAATCTTAGGATAGAAGGAGCATGCATTTTGTAGTTATTATATTTATTATTACTTAATAGCCAATAATTTCCTTCTTTATACTCTAAATCTAAATATAAACCTGGTTCTGCAAAATAAGTTCCTGTAAAGCGTTGTAATTTTTTTTTATTATTTTCATCTTGATTATCTATCCGCTTATTTTTTGATTTGTCAATTAATGAGCTAATTAGTGATATTGAAAAATCATTTGGTAGGTTATTTGGCCATAAGTCAGATAATATTACTACCCCACAATTGTATTGCTTTGAAAAAACAATATTCGATGCATAACCAAATATTCCACCACCATGCATGTGTAAAGTATTATCATTATGTTTGGAAATCCTCCAAGCATAACCCTGAGCATGTTTCCAACTATCTGAAATATAAATTGGCATATGCATCTCAAAAAGACTATCTGGATCAAGTATTTGACCTGTTGGGAAATTATTTGATGATAATTGAAAAAGAATCCAATTAATCAAATCATTTGTAGAAGAAAATAATCCACCGGCTCCAATCATAGAATTCATTTCTATGAATTCTTCATTAATCAACTTTCCTTTTATGTAAGAAAATTTATTACCAGGAATAAGTGTTTTTTTATCATTGAGAGATGGATAAAAAAAAGTATTATTAAGACCTAAGGGTTGAAGAATTTCATCTTTAATATACTTCTCTAAGGGAATTTCGGTTATTTTTTCAATTAAAATCCCTAAGAGACAATATGCTAAATTTGAATATTTCCATTGACTATCTTGTTGTGCAACAATATCAATTTCAGATAGATTTTCAATAAGATCATTTTTAGTAATAAATTTTCTTGTATTCCAATTAGTAAATTTATGCTCTGTAGTTAAACCAGAATAATGAGTTAGCATTCTTTTCAGAGTTACTTTTTCCAAGGTACCTGATATAGAATTAGCTACGGTAAAGTCAGGCATATGAACCAATAATGGATCATCTAATGTCAATCTTCCTAAATCTCTTAGTTGTATGATTGCTGTAGCAATAAAAGTTTTTGTTATTGATGCGATACGAAACACTGAATTTTGGTCAATAAATTTATTTTCCAATAGATGATTTTTTTCGACTGAATATGAAGAAAAAAAATTCTGATTTTCGTTATAGATACCAATAGAAAAATTTTGAGGAAAAACATTTTCTGAAAAATTATCAGAAAAATTCTCCATTATTAATGAATGATAATTTATTTTAGTCATAGTAATTAATTAATTTTTAAATATAATATCTATTATGAATTTTAAATTTAATTAATCAATATTTGAAATAGAGTTGAATGAGTAAGATAAAAGAAAAAATAGAAATCTTTCTACCGAAAANCAACGGGATTATATTCATGATAATTAGTATTATATTTTCTATTTTTTTACTAATATATTTATCTGCCAGTATAGCTTTTGACCGTAGTATTGAAAGAGCTAATGTGGGAGAAAATATACAAAAACAATGGTGGGAAGATCAAATGCTTTATATATGCCCACTTCACTAAAAATGAAAAGTATTAGTAAAAATCATAATATTTATCACTACGCTTGGATTATTGTATTCATTTGTGCAGTAGTTCAAATGGTTGGTGCTGCAATAAGAATCGGATTTGGTGTATTAGTAGATCCGTTAGTGGAATTATTTGGATGGTCAACTGGTTCTATTGGGTTTGCTTATGCCCTTATGTCTATAGTAACTGCATTCACATCACCCATTGCTGGTTATCTTTGTTTCAAGATTGGTTGTAAAAAAACTATGATATGGGGAACAATATTATTTTTCATAGGCATGATTTGGATTTCACAAATTAGTTATATATGGGAATTGTATTTATCGTATGGTTTAGTTTTTGGAGTAGCTCAATCTTTTTTATTGGTACCAGCAGTTCCAATTATATCTAATTGGTTTGATAAATATCTTGGATTAGGTACTGGTTTAATGATGGGTGCTTGGAGTTTAGGACCCGCAATATCAGTTCAAATATTTGCAATTTTTTTCGAAATATATGGCTGGAGAGATTCATTCATAATTATAGGAATTACTGGTACTTTAATACTTTTACTATTTTTATTCTTCTTGAAAGATACTCCAGAAGAAATGGATAAACTTGCATATGGCTTTATAAAAAAAATAAAAACTAAGACAAAAAATAATTTTTCAATTTCTGACCAAAATTATATACAAAAACTAATTTATAAAAAAAATGAATTTTGGAATCTTATTAATATTCATTTTCTTGGATGTGTTAGCCATTCAATAATTCTTGTAGGTATTATACCGATGGGAATTAATGCTGGCTTATCGAGTTTGAGTGCTGCAGGTATTCTTACTACACTTTCAATAATCAGTATATTTAGTAGGATAATCACACCAATAATAGCTGACAAATATGGATCAAAACCTATAATGTTTTTTAGTTTATTTGGACAAGGAATAGGAGTTTTGATACTTATAAATGCAACTCAAGCATGGGAATTTTACCTTTTTGCTATTTTATGGGCTATACCTTATGGAGGAGAGGGAGCTGCTTTTCCTATAATAAATCGGCAGTATTTTGGAAAATTCCCAATTGGCACAACCTACGGTTGGCAAGTTTTCGGTGCCGGTATAGGTATGGCACTAGGAGGTATATTGCCAGGGATAATATTTGACTTGTACAATAGTTATAATTTAGCTATTATTTTATCGGCTATTTTTAGCATTTTTGCATCAGTCATAATTTTNTTCCTAAAAGATACCAAAGAAAAAATAATCCCATAATGGAAATAATTTTAGGAGAATAAATTTGACATTTGCCATACTTGGATTAGATAAAAATAATTCTCAAATAGGTTTAGCAATCGCAACTTACTCTTTAGCTGTTGGATCTACTTGTCCTTTATTAGTTTCTGACAAATATGCTATTACATCTCAAGCATCAACAAACCCGATTATTGGAAAAGAAATAGCAAAAAAAATCTTAGTAAAAGATCCAAAATTAGCCATGAATGAAACTCTAAATAAAGATAAATTTTCTGATTATCGTCAAGTTGCAATTTTGTCTAATCAAGGAGATAAATATATACATACCGGAACTAAAACTAAAGATTTTAAAGGTTCTATTATTAGTAATAATTGTATAGCTATAGGAAACTTTTTATATGATGAAAAAGTTCTAGTCAATATGGCGAAATCATTTGAAGAAAATCATAATAAATCTTTGGGAATCCGACTAATAAACAGCTTGAAATCAGGTAAAAAAGCAGGTGGTCAAAAGGGAACTAATGGAGAATATTTACCTGAGAGATCATCCTGTTTGATGATCGCTTCAAAAAATGAAATTTTTCCCATAGATATTAGGGTTGATTTTTCTAATAACTCAATTGAGCAACTTTCTTATGCATATGAAGAGTATAATAAATTGCATGAGTATTATCTATCAAGATCAGAAAATCCAGCTAACTTGCCAGCTCAAGATGAATGGATAAAAAATATAAATCTATAAATAAATTATAAAAATAAATAATTACAAAATATAATTACTATTCTCAGAATAGTATAATTTAATATAAAGGACAACTATGACAAATATTTCTGGAAAACACGCTTTACTCAAAATGCTTCAAAAAGAAGGCGTAAACTACATGTTTGGAAATCCTGGAACAAGTGAAGCCCCAATGATGGCAATAATGAATGAATATCCATCTATAGAGTATGTACTTGTACTTCAAGAGGGTGTTGCAGTTGGCTTAGCTGAAGGATATGCTAGATCTTCTAATAAAGTTCCATTCGTAAGCTTGCATATCGACAACGGAATGGCAAATGGGTTATCACTTATGATAGATCAACTATACTCAGGAACCCCAATGGTAATGACAGCAGGAAATAAAGATATTAGAAAAATGGCTGCTGGAAGATCAGATTTAGCTGACATGGCTAGACCTTTTGCTAAATGGAGTACAGAAATTACTCATGCGGAACAAGTTCCATCTGTTATAAGAAGAGCCTTCCAGGAAGCAAAAACTCCTCCTACGGGGCCAACATTTGTATCCATGTCTCAAAATGCTTTTGATGATGTTGCTGATGTGAATTTAATTCCTTCATCTGATATATCAATTTCTACAAGCTTAGATGATAAAGAATCAGAAAAAATATGTGATCTAATTATGCCATCGAATAGACCCATACTAATTGTAGGAGACAGAATATCTCAGACTGATGCAGTTGATGAAGCTGTGAAACTTGCAGAAATTGCGGGTATGAGAGTATATGGGCATAATTCAACTGAAATTAATTTTCCTGCACAGCATNCACTATGGCAGGGAAACTTAAATATGCGTACTATTGAGGCTGTTGAAGCTGTAAAATCTGCTGATGTGATATTAGCTGTTGGATGTCCTGTTTTTGAAGACTTCTTTTTCCAAAAAGNAGAATTTGTAGATACAAAAACTAAACTTATTCATATAGATATAAACAATAACGAAATCGGAAAATCTGAGCCTACGGATATAGGAATAATTGCATCG
The DNA here is from genome assembly GCA_002708145.1 of Chloroflexota bacterium. Lineage (GTDB taxonomy): Bacteria > Chloroflexota > Dehalococcoidia > Lucifugimonadales > Lucifugimonadaceae. Next base: position 766 of record PAOV01000003.1, on the reverse strand, counting down.
CCTAAAAATGCATTCAGAAAACTCTATGAAAATTTTGAATCTCAAATGACAGGACCATTTAGAGAAGCATCATCATTTAGAACAATAGAAGCTAAATATGAAAGTGATAAAAGAAAAGAAGAACATATTAAACTAGTTAATAAGTCAATAAAAAATGGACATGCAATGTCCCCAAGTAAAATGCTTGATGAAGTAGCTAAATCTCTTCCTAAAGAAAGTGCAGTTTTCAATGATGGAGTTAGCAATAGCCAATTACTTTTTGAGTCTNTGTTACCATCAACCCCTGGTTCTTATTATGGATGTAGAGGGCAAGCAATTGGTTGGGGCATAGGAGCAACAATGGGTATGAAACTTGGAAACCCTTCTAAGGCTGCTGTAGGAGTAATAGGAGATGGTAGCGCAATTATGACTATTCAAGGATTATGGACAGCTGCAAACTCAAAAATACCATCGGTTTTTATAATATGTAATAACTCGTCTTATAGGGTATTAAAAATTAATATGAATCATTATCATAGATTAAATAATTTTCAACCTCCAGAATCTTATTTTGCTATGGATTTCCACCATGAAATAAATTTTGCTGAACAAGCAAAAGCATACGGGATAAATGGTGTCAGAATCGAAAACCCTGATGATATTAATAATGAACTAAATAAAGCAATAGACTCTGGAGAACCAACAGTTTTAGATATGATAATCGATGGTTCATTGTAATTACTAAAATATGAACAAATTAAGTATTGAAAAAGCAAAATTAGTCTGG
>PAOV01000002.1 GCA_002708145.1 Chloroflexota bacterium | reverse complement strand
TAAGTAAGTACTGAGCGAAAGCCCCATCTCTTCTAGTTGAATTTTCACAATGCATTAAAGACCAATTTTTGCAAGATTCACATTCCTTGCATGAAGCATATATCGTACAAGTAACTTTTTTGCCTATGAAATCTTTAGATAATTTTGGCCCAACACTATGAATTGTTCCTGAAAATTCGTGCCCTAAAACATTGGGTATTTCTTTTGGAAATAAATTTTGAGTTATATGAATATCAGTGCCACATATTCCTGCAGAATGAATTTTTACAACAAGTTGATCGTTTAAGGGCTTAGGAATTTGAGATTCCTTTATAACGAATTTTTTTCCGCCATACCACTTAGCAATTTTCATTTACATGAACCCAGTTTATTTACATTTGTATTTTTATATTGTAAAAATAATATATATATTTGTAAATTGAGGTTAAAAATGATAATAAAAGATCTAAAGGTAGCAGTTATAGGTAATCACCCTGTAGTAAGAATAACTACTGACCAAGGAATTGATGGTATCGCTGCAGCAGAATCAAGTAAACCCTACCTAAAGCCAATGATTGAATTTTATAAAGAATTCATAATTGGCAAAGACCCCACTGATGTCGAAAGAGTTATGCTGGGAATTAGAAGATTAGGTGCATTTAAACCATGGGGTGCCGCGGTAAGTGTCATAGAAATAGCTCTTTGGGATTTAGCTGGGAAAGCTGCAAATCTACCAATATACAAATTACTAGGTGGAAAAGTCAGAGATAAAGTACAAGTATATAATGGTAATATTCGTTTTAAATTATCTCATGAAGAATACCTTAATGCTTCAAAAGTAGGAGATGCACTATCACCAGAAGAATATGGGAAAATAATGAAAAAAATGGTTGATCTTCCTCATAAATTTTCAATCATTAAACAAGGTATTGCTTTTCATGGTCCCCAAGCAATTCAATTTCCAAATTTTTACTACGGAGAAAAAGTGAATATTGCAAGACACCCTAACTCCGGACTCATAACTCAAGAAGGATTTAATTACATGATGGATTGTATAGATGCAATGCTTGATGTATGTGGAGATAAAGTTGGGTTAGCTTTAGATTGTGGTCCAGGATTTACAGTTCCAGATGCACAAAGATTAGCACAGGCTCTTGAGGGTAAAAATATAATGTGGCTAGAAGATATGATTACTGGTGATTATACACCTTATGTTTTGGCAGATCTTTACAAACAAGTAACTCCATTTACAACTACAAGAATTCATACAGGGGAGCAAATATATTTAAGGCAAAACTTTGTTGAACTTATTGAAAAAAATGCTGTTAACGTATTGGGTCCAGATGTAGCAGATGTTGGGGGACTTGCTGAAATGAAATTTATTGCAGAGTATGCAGATTTACATGGAATATTATTCGCTCCACATGGAACTCTTGATGGAGTCTTAGGTATTGCAGCAAATGTTCATCTTGCAGCAACTTTACCAAAAAACTATATTGCCTTTGAGTTACCAAATGCTGAACCTGAATGGTGGAACGATATTCTGACTAATACTGATAAGTTAAAAGTAACTGATAGCCATATTGAGGTTAATGATTTACCAGGTTTAGGGGTAACATTTATAGAAGATGAAGCAAAGAAATACCTTAAGGAAGAAGATAAGGATTTTTTTGAAAATTAGTTTTTCAATCTAGAGTTATTGATAATTGAATCTGTATTAACACAGTAAGGTGGGAAATCACCTCTTAACCCTGAGATAATATTCTCAACGCACATTAGTGCCATTTTCATTCTAGTATCATGAGTTGCACTAGCTACGTGAGGCATTATTAAACAATTATCTAATGACAATAATTTATGATCTGATGGAATAGGTTCAGGAACTGTAACATCTAAAGCTGCTCCCGAAATTTCCCCATTAACTAAAGCTTCATATAGATCTTCCTGATTTACTACAGGCCCTCTAGTCGTATTGATTAAAATGGCTGAATTTTTCATAAGTTTAAATTGCTTCATTGACATCAAGTTAGTTGTAGATTCATTTAATGGATTATGAAGTGAAACAAAATCTGAAACTGAAAGTAATTCATCTAATGAATCCATATATTTTGCACCAAACTCTTCGTCTCTTTTTGTTCTATTATGATAGACAACGTTCATATTAAAGCCATTCGCTCTTTTTGCCATTTCACTTCCAATTCTTCCCATGCCAACAATTCCTAAGGTTTTATGATGAATGTCTGATGCAAGATAACCTAATGGGTCAAAATCACCCCATTCTCCATTTTTCACAATATTAGGTAAATCATAAGTTCTTCTAGCAAAAGTTGCCAACAACGCAAAAGCTTCATCAGCTGTACTTTCAGAAAGTATACCAGGTGTATTACAAACAGCTATTCCAAGTTTAGATGCTGAGGTTACATCAATATTGTCATAACCCACTCCAAATTCACTAATAACTTTTAGTTTTGGAGCCTTAGAAAGTAACTCATCGTCAACTTCGTTAGTAATATGTGCGTACATTCCATCAATATCCTTAACTGCATCTAAAAGTTCCGAACGGCTAGGTGATTCAGATTTATCCCATACTAGTACTTCTGCACCAAATTCCTCTAGTATTTTGATTGCTTCTGGGAATGTTCTTCTGGTAATTAATATTTTCATGAATTTTCTTTACTAATGTTTGTTGGTGCGGGAGGTGGGAGTCGAACCCACACGTCTTTTGGACACATGATCCTAAGTCAAGCGCGTCTGCCATTTCGCCACTCCCGCAATTATCATTACAAGTAATTATTTTACAAAAAAATTAACTATTTTTGTTTCCAATCAGAACTTATTTGAGACCAAATTTCACTAATCTCTTTAATAATATCTTCTGATAATTCTAAATTAGATTGCATGATTTTAATATTTTTTTTCAAGTGAGATAAATTTTGTGTACCTACTATCGCAGTTTGAACTTCCTTATGAAAAAGCGTAAATTTTAGAGCTAAAAAAATATAATCTTCAGGGTAATCTAATTCAGTAATTAGAGATATCATTTCCTTTGCTCTTTCAAAATATTCAAAAGTATACTCGGGTATGTGAGAATATATGGCTGTTTTTTTTTCTGTACCCCATACCGCATTTGCTAAGGGTCTTTTAATAATTAATCCTAAATTTCTTTTTTTGATTTCATCAAATAATTTAAATTTAGCATATTGATCTACCAAATTAAAACTTGTTTGAATAGTATCAAATAAGCCACTTGTTATAGCCCATATAACATTTTCATTATTACCGCTGTAACCTAAAAATCTTATTTTACCTGCAGCTCTTGAATCTTGAAGTGCTCTTACAACATCACCTTTCTCTAGTGAAGATATGTCCGTCCCATGAAGCTGCATAATATCTATATAATCTGTTTTCAGTAATCTTAATGATTTATCAACAGAATCAGTAATAGAATCATAAGTCCACTCATTACCCAATATAGAATGACCCGTTTTCGAAGCTAAAATGAATTCCGACCTTCTATGTGAAAGATGATCACCAATTATTTGTTCACTAATACCATATGATGAAGCTGTATCAATAAAATTAATACCATTATCAATTGAAAAATTAAAAATATCAGAAATTAATTTATTGTCTTTAATTGATAAATTAAACCCTATTTCAGAAGTACCAAAACCTAACCTAGAAATCTTTAAGCCTGTTTTGCCTAATATATTTGTTTGCATAAATTGCCTTATTTTATAAAAATTTTATACAAACAGGAGAAGGTATTTCCAAATTATATCCAGTGTCTGAAAGAGAACCATCATCATTAATTTTTAGCGTAGCAATATTACTAGTATCTTGATTGGCAACAAATAAAAACTTGCCATCAGGTGAAGTGGCAAAATTTCTTGGAGTTTCACCCAAAGATGAATGATGACCAATATTAATTAGAGTATTTTTAGATTCATCAAATTTAAAAATTGCTATTGAATCATGACCTCTATTAGAACCATAAACATAATTACCATCGATAGATGTATGAATATCTGCAGTCCATGAATCACCATTAAAATCTTCTGGTAAAGTATCAACTGATTCAATCAAATTAAGGGAGCCATCTTTACCTAGGTCATATGATGATATAGAACCTCCAAGTTCATTTATCACAAATACTTTACGCTTGTTTGGATGAAAAGTAAAATGTCTAGGCCCTATACCTGGCTTAACATTAATTATTGAATTTTCGTTTAAAGATAATTTATTTTTTTCATAATTTATTTCATACTTGAAAATTTTATCTAAGCCTAAATCACATACATAAGCGTATTTTCCTGATTGATCAATATTTACTGAATGGGCATGAGCAGCTTCTTGACGATTTTTATTTATTGAGCTTCCCTCATGTTGAATAAAATCTGATAATTCTGAAATTGATCCATCCCCATTTAATGGAAATACACTCACACTGCCTCCAGCATAATTTGCTGTTATTAATATTGAATCGGAAGGATCAGAGTTAATATGACAAGGTCCAGTACCCTTTGTCATCTGCTTATTTATAAATTTAAGGCCTCCATTTTCACTGTTTATTTCAAAAGATGTTACACTACCTGTTCTTTCTGAGGTTACTTCTGAAACTGAATATAAGTATTTTTTCGAAGAAGAAATATGCACGAATGAAGGATTTGTTACATCAACATCTTTTGTCGATGAAATAATAGAAATTTCACCAGTATTTGAATCAATAGAAGCTGTATAAATACCATCACTAAAAACATTACTGTTTTTACTTTTTCCTCCACCTAATCCACCTTGAGTATANGTTCCAATAAANGCTTTATAATTATTCATGAGTCTCCTTTTTNTTTAAATTATTAAATCTTCATCNATTTCTACNCCAAGACCAGGCTTGGATGGAAGNTTCATATAACCATCTTTATCTATTGTAGGGTAATTTTTCATAATTGAAAATTTATGNGTATAAGAACCAATTGGTGGATCATGNAGTAATTCCATAAAAGGTGCATTNTTCCATGAAGCAACTAAATGCATATGAGCTATAACNCCTATACCNCCNCCTCCGTGATGNGGAACAATTTTNTTNCCATACATTTCAGCTAATACACCAATTTTTCTAAGTTGNGTTATTCCACCNANAACCATACTTTCTGGTTGAAGAACTTGATATGAATTTTTTTCACAAAACAACAAGAAGTCATTCATTATAATATTATTTTCTCCACCTGCAATCCGTAGATTAACCTTTGAAGCAAGCTCTGATAAAGCGTCAAAATCATATCTATATAAAGGTTCTTCTAGCCAGTATATATCAAAGTCCTCTAATTCCTTAGCTGTCTCATAGGCTCGCTTAAAATCCCACTTTACACCTTTTTGATATCTTACTGTTGATTGAGCTTGATTAGCATCAACCATAATTGTCATATCTTTACCAACTGCTAATCTAACTTTTTCTACAGTTTTAATATCCTCTTGAATAGAATCATGATGAAGTCTTAATTTTATAGCTTTCCAACCTTCTTGATATAATTTCTTTGCCATTTCTGCTCTTTCATCTGGATTAGATAAAATTATCATACTTGCATAAGGAATGAGCTTATTTCTATTACCGCCCCAAATTTTGTACAATGGCAGATTAGAAAGCTTGCCAAGTATATCCCACAATGCTATATCTATCCCTGCCATACCTTGATACGGAAGTGAATAACCCTGTAATAGATTTGCAGAGTGTAATTCAATTTCAAGTGGGTCCTTACCAATTAAATATTTACGAACAGGGTCTAAAAAAATTGGGTTCAAAGAAGTGCCAATACCATAAACATCAGAGTCTGTTTCTATTTTTATTATTGATCCTCCACCCTTTTCAAAAGAAGATAACTGTCCTGGACTCCAAGCTGGTTCAATNTCACCAATTTTTTCTNTAACACGCAGATTAATAATCTTAACGTCTGTTATTTTTACATTTTTCATAAAAAAATTACCTTCACTCAAATTAAATATATAATTTATATCATAATATATAAAATGTAAAAATTTAACAAGAAAGAATAAAATGANTCCAGTAATAAAAAATAAAAATAATTATGAGAATCCAATATTATCTATTGAGGATAAAGTTGGNGAGTATGTAATGCTTTATGTTGTTCACAAAAAAGGNGAAAGCAGCCCAGATCATACCNANCCATGGGAGCATCAAGCTTATATCACTACAGGAGAGGGTGTATTAGTATGTAATGGACAAGAATACACCATAAAAGAAGGTGATTGCATACTAGTTCCAGCAAATCAAAGNCACCAATTTATAAATAGAGGCGAAAAAAATCTGGAAAGAGTAACAATTAATCCAAGAAATTCAGTTGAAAATTAGTAGCTTTCTTTAGCCCCTTTTTCGGCAGACATTTTCCATGCTTGACCTAGAGACTCAACTGAAACATTAGGATCACGTGCAGCATTTATAACGATAGACTCTTGTTCAGCTAAAGAATTAGCTAATAAAGGAATTTTTCCAACTACATCATGTGGAATTTTTATAACACCATGAATATCTGCTGCGATAATATCTCCTGGCTTTATGTAAACTCCGCCCACGTCAACAGGTATGTTGTAATCAATAGCATGAACATACCCATGTGATACCAAAACTTCTTTCGACCAAAACGGAAAACCAAGTTCCTCAGCTTCTTTTAAATCTCTAACTCCACCATCTGTCACCGCTCCAACACATCCTAAACCTTGAGCTATATTTCCCTGTACTTCTCCCCAATAAGACCCAATGGTATTGGGATAATCTAAATCATGCAAAACTACCATTCTTGGGCCTGGGATAGAAGTAATAGCTTTATAGTAATCTGTTCTTTCCAATGCGGTAGGAGACTTATGTCTTGCTGAAATTACACCTGTTACAGCATTACCAATATAAGTTTTATTTATAGTAGTCTGAGACTTNATTTCTGGTCTCAAGAATCCTTCNGTTCGAGGTAAAATTTCCAGNAATTCTAATGCATTAGCAATTGTAGGNGTATCTATTGATTCAAGCTTTTTTAGCAGTTCTTNAGATAAATGCGATTTTATTTCTGACATAAAAATTCCTTTAATGATATAAATAATCTAATTATATTAACATTAACTAATAAATTAAAACAGATATTAAAATTATTAAATCNTAAAAAGAATTTTANGAAAAAAATATTGGAGATAAATTTCAAATGAATGGAAATGAATTTGTAGCAAAAATACTTAAGGAAGAAGGAATTGAGCAAATAACATGCTTTCCTAGCAATAATATCATTGAAGCTGTTGCAAAAGAAGGTATTAGACCTTATATGTTTAGGCACGAAAGAGGAGCTATAATGGCAGCAGATGGTTATAGCAGGTTAAAGAATAGAAAGAAATTTGGTGTAGCTGCGGTTCAATTTGCAGCTGGGGCTGAAAATTCTCTGGGAGGTATATCTCAAGCGTTTGGAGACAATGTTCCTATTCTAATTTTACCTGGAGGATACCCAATAGAAAGAAGAAATACTAGGCCTAATTTTTCTGCAACTAATTCTTGGAAAAATGTTNTAAAATCTGCAGAAGCAATAGATACNCCATCACAAATAAAAGATGTAATGAGAAGAGCATTTAATGCACTTAAAAATGGNAATCCTGGNCCAGTTGTTGTAGAAATGACCATGGATATTTGTGAAATGGAAGTACCAGCTGAACACTTAANTTACTCATCTCCTAAAATGTCNTTATCTGTTCCATCAATCAGCGATATTAAAAATACTGTAAAAGAATTACTTAGCGCAAAATTACCAATGATATGGTCAGGTTCAGGTGTTCTTTTTTCAGATGCAACTAGTGAGTTGAGAGAATTGGCAGAATTATTAGATATACCTGTTTTTACAACTATGGAAGGTAAATCCTCTTTTGATGAGAGGCACCCATTATCATTGGGGGCTGGAAGTGGAGCAACAACTGGTCATGCATTTAAATGGATTAATGAATCAGACGTGGTACTTGGTTTAGGAACAAGCCTATCGATAAATAATTACACTAGGACTATTCCTAATGGGAAAAAGTGCGTTATTCATAATACAATAAACCCCGAGGAAATAAACAAAGAAACTCCCTCAGATATTGGACTTATTGGTGATGCTAAATTGACTTTACAAATGATAATTGAAGAGGCTAAAAGTGCAATAGGAGAAAAAAATAGAAATACTGGGGNAAGAGAAAAAATTGCACATGAAAAAAATCAATGGCTCAAAGAGTGGAATCCTATACTTAACTCAGATGAGAATCCGATGAATCCTTATAGAATTATAAATGAAATAAATAAAAATATTGACCTTGAAAACAGTATAGTAACCCATGATGCTGGTGGTCCCAGAGATTGTATGGTTCCATTTTTTACAGCAACTAATCCCCATAGTTATATTGGCTGGGGAAAAACAACACATTTAGGTTTTGGAATACCCTTAATGATTGGGGCTAAATTAGCTGAGCCAGATAAATTTTGTCTTAACTATATGGGTGATGGCGCGTGGGGAATGTCAGGTACAGATGTTGAATCTGCTACCAGATTAGGACTTCCTATAACTACTGTGCTACTTAATAATGGAGGCATGGCTACATATCCTGGTGGTTTNCCAACTGCTAGAGAACAATACGGTGTTTCTGAAATGATAGGTAATTATGCAAAAATAACCGAAGGTATGGGNGGACATGGTATTGAAGTATCTAGCCCGGATGAAATTGCTCCAGCTATCATAAAGGCTCAAGAAATAAATGCCGAAGGTCAATCAGTATTAATTGATATCAAGTCAAATTATTATCATAAAAAATCAAATTTCAGATAAATCAATTAAATCTACTTAGTCTTAGGAATTCTAAATCTTTTGAAAAATTTGATTTAATGATCATTTGAGAAATAATTTCACCTATAACAGTCGTGAACTTAAAACCATGTCCGGAAAATCCACCTGCTATAAATACTTGTGAAAACTTGGGATGTTTGTCTATAATAAAATGCTCATCAGGAGTATTTGTAAACATACATGTTTTAAAATTAATTACATTACCATTTGCCAATGGAAAATATTTTTTTATCGCAGACCTAAGAGCTACCTCATCTAATCTCGTTATATCTGTATCTTGTTGATCAGGATTAGCTAATTGTTTTAAGTGATTATATTTTCCAATTTTAAAACCAGGTATATCATGAATTGGAAATCCATAATATCTTCCTTCATCCACTGCACATGAAAAAACAGGAAAATTATCTCTGAATAAATTATCATTTTCTGTCTTGAACCAACCAAGTACTTGACGCTCAGGAACTGCTAAATTCATTAGCTCTGGTATTAACTTACTCATCCAAGATCCAGCAGATATCACCAAAGACTCAGATTTATATCGAGATTTATTTGTTTCGACTATTACTTCTCCATTAGCAACTTCCCAGTTGAGTACTTTTTCATGTGCTGTTACCTCAGCATTATTCANAATNGCTAAATTTACAAAGTTGATTATTGCTCTTTCGGATAATAAAAATCCTCCATCTTTTTGATACAAACCTTTATAATTTATTGGAAAATTATAAGCTGGAAATTTTGATGATATTTCATTTGAGGATAATACAGTATGGTCAATATTATGCTGAATACAAGATTCTAAAGATCCAGAAAAAACCCAATGATTTTCGGAGGAAATATCGAGAGAACCAGTTTTAAATAAAATTTTTTCTTTACATTGTTCTTCAAGATCNTACCATAACTCATATGCTCTCATCAACATAGGTACATAGGATGGATGTTCGGAGTATGCCAAGCGAATTATTCTGTTAATACCATGTGATGAACCATATAAATTCGGTATATCAGATTGTTCAATTCCCAGAACTTTTTTCTTTTTTTTTGCTAGTTGATAAAGAGTAGAACTACCCATGGCTCCCAAGCCAATGACAATAGTATCAAATTTTTTATCTAGATTTTTTATAACCATGTAATGTTGTTTTCAATAAGTTTTTTTTATGATAAAACTTAATTTGTTACAAATCATTAAAAAAACATTGAAACTACATGGTGAAAAATGACAAATAAAGAATTTTATCATCCAAATAATTCTTTTAGCGAAAAAGCATATTTTAAGAATTTCGAAGATTACAAAAAAGAATATGAGAAATCTATTAATGATCCTGAATCTTTCTGGGAAGAAAAAGCATCTGAATATTTTTGGTATAAGAAATGGGATAAGGTAAGAACATATAACTACGATTTACGTAATGGCCCAGTTAGCATCAAATGGTTTGAAGGTGGAAAAACAAATATATCCTACAACTGCCTGGATAGACATCTAGAAAAACGTGCAGATAAAACAGCAATAATTTGGGAAGGTAATGAACCTGGAGAAGATAGAATTATTTCTTACAAAGAGTTGCACAATGAAGTTTCTAAATTTTCTAATGTACTTAAATCTAAGGGTGTAAAAAAAGGCGACAGAGTATCTATATATATGCCTATGATTCCTGAATTAGCTATTGCCATGCTTGCATGTGCAAGAATAGGTGCAGTTCATTCAATAGTTTTTGGAGGTTTTTCATCAGAAGCCTTAGCGGATAGAATTGCTGATTCAAGTTGCTCTACTTTAATAACATGTAATGGTACATACCGTGGAGATAAGCCAATCCCAATGAAGCCTCTAGCAGACAAAGCAATTAATATTGCTGAAAAAATTATGAATAGTAAAGTTAATAATTGTATTGTTGTTGAAAGAATTAAAAATAAAGAAATTGACTGTGANATGAAACCCANCCGTGATCATTGGTGGGATGACTTAATGAAAACTGCNGATGAAACATGTGAATCAGAACCTATGGAATCTGAGGACCCTTTGTTCATACTATATACATCTGGATCTACAGGTAAACCAAAAGGAGTTCTACATTCNACNGCAGGNTATATGATATATACTTCTCAAACACATAAATATATATTTGATTACCAAGAAGATGATGTGTATTTTTGTACAGCTGATATAGGTTGGGTAACTGGTCATTCNTACATTATTTATGGTCCNTTAGCTAATGGAGCAACTACTTTGATGTTTGAGGGTATACCCACCTATCCTCAGCCAGATAGATTTTGGCAAATTGTAGAAAAATGGAAAGTTAATCAATTTTATACTGCTCCTACNGCTATTAGAGCAATTGCAAGACTTGGTGATGAATTCCCAAATAAATACAAGATGAAATCATTAAAACTTCTAGGCTCCGTTGGAGAACCAATAAATCCCGAAGCTTGGCGTTGGTATTATAAAAATGTTGGTAAGGAAAGGTGTCCCATTGTTGATACATGGTGGCAAACAGAAACAGGAGGTATACTAATCACTCCTTTACCTGGTGCAATTCCTACTAAACCTGGATCTGCAACTTTACCATTTTTTGGTATTGAACCAGAAATTTTAGAACCTGAGACAGGTAAACCAATGATGGGTAATGATGTTTCAGGGGTACTTGCAATTAAAAAAACTTGGCCCGGTCAAATGAGAACCGTATATGGAGATCACTCAAGATTTGAAACAACATATTTTGATATGTACAAGGGTTATTATTTTACTGGAGATGGTGCAACAAGAGATAAGGATGGATATTATTGGGTAACTGGTAGAGTGGATGACGTTATAAATGTCTCTGGGCATAGAATGGGAACAGCAGAGGTTGAAAGCGCCTTGGTGCTACATGAAGTTGTCGCTGAAGCAGCTGTTGTTGGTTTCCCTCATGATATAAAGGGGCAAGGTATTTATGCATATGTTACCTTAAATGTTGGTGAAAATTATAATGATGAACTAAAAGAAATATTAAAAAAACAGGTTCGTAACGTTATTGGACCGATAGCTACACCAGATGTTATACATTGGGCTCCTTCTCTTCCAAAAACAAGGTCAGGAAAAATCATGCGTAGAATTTTAAGAAAAATTGCAACTGATGAAATTGATACTATTGGTGATACTTCAACGTTAGCAGAGCCTGATGTAGTAGATGAACTAATCGCTAATAAAGATTCCTAAATTATTCTTTCTCAATTTTTTTTGTAACTTTATCAATTTGTTTCATCTCAAGACTTGTATCGTTTTCATCGATAATATTTATATCTTTGAATTTTTTTGCAGTAACAAAAACTCTTGATTGAAAAGAGCTAACAGCTTTATTAAANGCGTCAACTGTTCTACCTAATGCAGATTCTACATGACCAAAATGATCTGTAAAAACACTTAATCTTTCATACAATTCTCTACCTAAATCAGAAATTTGTTTAGCATTTTCAGCCATTGATTCTTCCCTCCAACCTACCGCAAAAGCTTTTAATATTGCTAATAATGATAATGGAGATGCAATAACAACATTTCTATTGCTTGCCCATTCAAGTAAAGAAGAGTCGCTATCAAGTATAGACATATAAACCGACTCTATAGGAATAAACATTACAACAAGCTCCGGAGAGTCGGGAAATTGTTCCCAATATTTTTTTGAAGATAGTGAAGTTACATGTTCTCTTGTATTTTTTACGTGCTGAGTAATATAATTTTCTCTAATTTTTTTATCTTCACTTTCAATAGCTTTTATATATGCGTCCATAGGGGTTTTTGCATCTACAACAATATTTTTNCCTCCAGCCATATTNACAACAAGATCGGGTATTATTCTTGTATCCTCATCAGTAAATACTTTCTGTTCAACAAAATCACAAAATTTTATCATCCCAGCGATTTCAACAACTCTTCGTAATTGCATCTCTCCCCATGCACCTCTAAGGTTAGGAGCTCGTAAAGCTTTTGATAAATCTGAAGTCTCCTTAATCAAAACATTCATCTGCTCATAAGTCGANGTTTGAGACCTTATTCTATCTTTNTCAAAATTCTCAATTCTATTATCTATCGCNTTAATAGTCTCTATAGCTGGATTAATTAATTTCTGAATTTCTAATTGTCTTTTTTCAAGGTCAGATTTAGCTTGGTTTTGGTAATTATCCATTTTCTCATTAGCTAAGGTAAGAAAAGATTCATTATTATTTTTCAAAGCATCTGAGGCAATATTTGTAAAAGTTTCTTTTAAATCTTGAGTATTGCTATTAATTTGTTCTTTTTGATCCAATAGATTCTGGATTTCCGAATTCTTTATGTCAATTTTTAGCTTCCAATAAAATGAACAAGCAATTACACCTATGATAAANCCAACTATACNTAAAATTATTTGTTCCATAATACTCTCCTGAAAAAATTCAGTTTATCCATTGATTTGTTGCATTTTGGTCATTATTAGTAATATTAAGATATTCATTAGTTTCAGGATTAACTTGATATTTTTTTACCTGATCCATATTTAAATCTAANCCTAATCCAGGNAGATNGTTTGGTAATATAGCACCATTTTCAACAGTAAACATGGGATTAATAATTTTTTCAAATGTATTAAACCATGTATGTAGACATTCTTGCCTATATAAATTTGGTGTTGTCATGCATACTTGAAATCCAGCAGCAATTGATATCGGCCCCAAAGCATCGTGCGGACTAATTCTTATGTAGTTTACTTCAGCCTGAGCTGCAATTCTTCTTAACTCAGATATACCACCACACCACGCAACGTCTGGCATAACATATTCAGCTAATCGATTATTAAATATTTCTGTATAGTCCCATCTTGTAAAATGACGTTCTCCTATACATATTGGGATATTAACATTCTCTTTAACTTGCCTAAGGGCATTATGATTTTCTACATGAATAGGTTCTTCTAACCATACTAAATTAATATCTTCTAATTGTTTCCCAGCAGCAATAGCCGATGCAACATCGAATCTTGCATGAGCATCAACCATTAGCTCATAATCTTCACCAACAGCCTCTCTCAATGTTTGCATCCATTCAAGAGATAGCCGAAGTAGTTTAGGTGTAAGTCTTTCGACCTCAGATGGACCCGAGTATCCATTAATACTTGAGGGGAATGGATCAGTCTTAATAGCTTCATAGCCTGCGTTTTTTGTCTCTTTTGCAGCTTTAACTAAAGATTCCAAACGTCCTGCATCAGAATTATGATATTGATCATTAGTATGCAAAGGAATTTCCCTAGCAGCACCGCCTAATAATTTATTGTCTCTTTTGTCAGAATTATAATCTTGAACATGAGTATATAAAGGGACTCTATCTCTGACAGCACCACCTAATAAATTATATATTGGGGTATTTAATACTTTTCCTTTGATATCCCATAAGGCAATATCGATAGCACTTATAAGGTGAGAAACATAACCTCGACCATTTAAGTCATCATAANAATGAAATATAGTTTGCCATATATTCTCAATATTACTTGCATCCATACCAAGAAGCATAGATTTGAGAGAATTAATACCATTCACTAGGTGCAAATTAACTGCATAATCAGTGCACTCACCAAGACCATAAAATCCATCATCTGTTTCAACTTTTACAAAAAGCCATGGCAAACCGTCAATTGGCATTGTTACTATGGGGGTTATGTTTGATATTTTCAATTTATTTTATCCTTACGCAAGTTTATAATATGAATATACAACAAATATTTGTGAAAAAAAAATATCTTTGTCATTAAAACCTAGAAATAAAAAAAAATATGAATAAAAATGAGATTGACTATAATAAATATACTGAATATTTAAGTAAAAGAGATCCAAAATTAGGATTACTCATAAAACAATATGGCATAGTAAAATTACCACCAAAAGAAGATTCATTTACAAAATTTATAAAAATAATTATCAACCAACAGTTATCCAATAAAGCTGCTTCAACAATTTTCTCTAGACTAGAAAATAATATTACCAAATTTGTTCCTAGTCATATATATAATGTTGATGAATATTTATTTCGTAACGCAGGAGTTTCAAAGCAAAAAACATCTTACATAAAGAATATAGCAAAGCTTTTTTTAGAGAATAAAAATCTTACTGAAAAATTAGAAAATCTTAATGATATTGATTTAGAAAAATATTTGATTTCTGTTAAGGGATTGGGGCAATGGTCTTCGAGTATGTACATGATGTTTAATATGCATAGAATTAACATGTTTACCTATGGTGACGTTGCATTAAACAAGTCGATAAAAAGTATTTATAATATAGATGTTAAAAATAAGGATGATTTTGATGAATTGTCAAAATTAGAAAATTTATGGTCTCCATATAAAACCCTCGCATGCTTATATCTCTGGAAATATGTTGACTCAGATGAATCTTTTTTATGAAAATTCAATAATTTACACTTTTTGACCTTTATTTTTATCTATATTTAGAGTTGATTATTTATAATTGAGAACTATGAAAAAAATAAAATTTATGGATACATCTTTTCGAGATGGTTTTCAATCATGTTATGGTGCTAGAGTAAAAACAGAAGATTTTCTACCTGTTTTATCAGCAGCAGTAGATGCTGGTAATTATAATTTTGAAATTGGCGGAGGGGCTAGGTTTCAAAGTTTGTATTTTTACTGTCAAGAAGATGCTTTTGACATGATGGATAGCGCAAGAAAAATTGTTGGTGATGAAATCAATCTACAAACACTTGCAAGAGGAGCAAATGTTGTAGGATTAGAATCACAGTCAAGAGATATAATTGATCTTCATGCAAAGCTCTTTAAGAAACATGGAATCACTACTATTCGTAATTTTGATGCACTCATGGATATTAGAAATCTTGCATATTCAGGTGAGTGCATAACCAATGCAGGCTTAAAACATCAAATAGTAATAGCACTAATGGGGTTACCGCCGAGTCTAAAGGAAGACTATTATCATTCTGCAAATTTTTACACAGACAAAATAAAAGAAATATTAAAAGCAGATATACCATTTGACAGTTTAGCTTTTAAAGATGCATCAGGCACTACCCCACCTTCTATAGTTTACGACTCCATAAAAGCCGCAAGAAAAATGCTGCCTGATAATACAATCATTCAATTTCAT
>PAOV01000001.1 GCA_002708145.1 Chloroflexota bacterium | reverse complement strand
ATCAAATTTGTCAAAATACTTAATATTTGAACTATTAGAATCAAAGGTTCCTAGAAAAATGTTTCCTGCGTTTGAGTCATTTTCTAAAAATTTCAATATAGTTTCTACTGCTTTTTGATCTAAATCAGATTTAATTATCTGTTCATCAACAATAATCGAGTGGTATTTAACTTGAGAAGTAGATTCCTGAGCTATAATTTTTTCTATATTGTAAAAATTAGAAAAAATTAAAACTATCAAAAATATACCTAAATAGAAAAAACGAGACATTAATTCCCTTTTATATTAAAAGTTATTTAAAAATAATATTTTAATCATATATGAATATAAGACTTTGTATTAGAACAAATATTCAACAAGATTTTATGAATTTAAATAACAAAACGTGATAATTTGTTATCACGTTTTGTATTTATCTTGATTATTGAATTATTTACTCTGATTTCGATAAATTGTGACTCCCACAGTAACTATTAATAATGCCCAGACAAGGTATAGGTAACCTACAATAGTTACTCCTAGTTCTGTATTAATGTTCCATATTGATGTAACAACTATTCCTACTAAACCAACCAAAGCGATAGCTTGAGAAAGCCTTATATTTACAATTTTAGCAGGCACTAAAGCCAATCCTAAGACAAGTACTGATAAGGAGGCAACATATACAAATGCCTGATTAACTCCAAATGCTGCAGCATGTAAGGTTCCTGCATAACCCATGTAAGTAGCAGATCCAGCAGCATTACCAGCAGCTCCAGCTGCGGCTCCCTTTTCAGCCAAATCAGTTTCTCCTAATGTAAGCCCAATGAAAACTGCGGATAAAGCTAAGCTTGCAACTGTCAAAGCTAACGCTGCATTCATACGAATTTTAGCTTCACCATCCGGGGTAATTGATGAAAGTCTTAGGACTCCACCTGTATATATAACAAATCCAAATAATATTAATATTGAATAAATTCTAATACTATCTCCATTTGCTGCTAATTTACCTAAATATGCCCCAGCATCCTGAGGGTCTGTAGGTTGAATACCAACATGAGGTTGTAATAGATTAAACAGAACTATCAAAATTGGTCCAAGAATCAACCAGACAATCCCGATATTTTCCATTTTTTTTGCTGCTGCCATAAAAATCTCCTTTATGCTAAATAATTGTTACAAAATTATAAATAAATTGTAAATATATAAAAAAAGATAGCATAAAAATTGATAAATGTATAATTTTTATATGTAATTATTCTAACTATCGGGTATATTGATATCAAAGAATTTTGTAGAAATTTCCTAAATATGAAAATAAAAAAAATAGAATCATTCAATGTTAAAGGTGAGAGTGGAAGGGTTTATTTTATAGTAAAAGTTAGTACTGATACTAAACATTATGGCTTGGGTGAAGTAGGTATAAAGGGTTGGGGATCTGCAATAATGAGTGCTATTGAACACCTCTCAGAAATACTAGTTGGTGAAGATCCTTGGGAATCTGAAAAACTTTGGCAAAAAATGTTTAGAGGTGGCTTTTTCCCAGCAGACACAGTTTATTCCTGTGCCATATCAGCTATAGATATTGCAATATGGGATATAAAAGGAAAATCTATAGATAANCCTGTTTATAAATTATTAGGGGGCCCTGTNAGAGANAAAGTAATTAGTTATCCTCATGTGCAAGGAATGAATATCNCAGATTTGTTAGATAGTGCAAAAAANCATATTGATGAAGGTTGGAAATTTCTTAGATGGCANCANTTAGAAACTGAACCTTTTGATAATAATAATAATGCAANATTNGATCCATTAAAATCAATNCAATTATCTATAAATTCTTTTGAAGAAGTGAGAAAAAACTTTGGAGATGATATTCAGTTATGTTTTGACGTCCATACAAGATTAAACCCGTCATTATCGATCGCAATGTGTAAAGAATTAGAAAAATATAAACCTTTCTTTATTGAAGATCCATCAAGATCTGAAAATCCAGATATATACAGACTTTTAAGGAAAAAAATAAACTTACCGTTAGCTGCAGGAGAACAATGNGGTTCTAAGTGGCCTTTCAGACAAGTTATAGAAGAAGACCTCATAGATTACGCAAGAATAGACCTCTGTATCGTTGGTGGAATTACNGAAGCATTAAAAATTACACATTGGGCTGAAACTCATTACATCGACATAGTTCCGCACAATCCGCTTGGTCCAGTTAGCGCTGCTGCCTGTGTTTCTTTATGTATGGCATCCACTAATGTAGGAGTCCAAGAAATGCCTACAAGGCCAGGTTCTCTCGATAATAAATTATTTCCAAAACAGATAGAGTGGGATGAAGGATACTCATGGTGCCCTGATGTTCCTGGGTTGGGAGTAGATTTTAGCCTTGAAGAAGCTGAAAGATGTGCAATAAAACCATATAGAACAGGTGGTAATTTATATAAACCAGATGGTTCTTTTACAAACTGGTAAAGAAAGGAAAAAAATATGAAAGTTACGCAAGTTAGAAGTTTCCCAGTAACAGATAAAGAAGGGAGATCTTATTTTATAGTTAGAATAGATACAGACTCAGGACATCATGGACTTGGTGAAGTGGGTATCAGAAATTGGGGTAAAGCCATAACAAATGCTATTGACCACCTAAGTGAGTTGGTGATTGGATCTGACCCTTGGGAAACAGAGAGATTATGGCAAATGATGTTTAGAGGTGGATTTTTCCCTGCAGATAAGGTTTATTCATGCGCTATATCTGCTATTGATATTGCTCTATGGGATATAAAAGGTAAATCCGTAAATATGCCAGTTTATAAACTTTTAGGTGGTCCAGTAAGAGATAAAGTTGTTTGTTACCCTCACACTCAGGGAAAAACAATAGATGAATTAATTGAAAATAGTAAAAGAGCAGTTGATGATGGTTGGAAATTTGTACGTTGGGGGCAACCAGAAACTGAAGGTAAGTTAGAAGTGTCACCAAGTTCAGCCCCATGGAATCAACCTACAAAATTAGAGCCTTTAGAATCTATGAAAATTGCAATAGAAATGATGGGTAAAGTAAGAGATGCGGTAGGACNTGACATACAAATGACATTTGATGTTCANACAAGANTAGATACNGCNCATGTTATAGCAATGTGCAAGGANCTTGANCAATTCAAACCATTTTTCATAGAAGACCCANTAAGATCAGAAAATCAAAATACTTANAGAATNCTNAGAGANAAAATTAATTTACCTTTGGCTGCTNGAGAGCAATGGGCTTCAAAATGGCCTTTTAGACAAGTTATAGAAGAAGATCTTATTGATTATGCAAGAATAGATTTATGTATAGTCGGAGGACTTACAGAAGCTCTAAAAATCACTCATTGGGCTGAAACCCATTATATTGATATAGTACCTCATAATCCTCTTGGACCAGTTAGTGCGGCAGCCTGCGTATCTTTGTGTATGGCTTCGACAAATGTTGGAGTTCAAGAAATGCCAAAAAAACCAGGTTCTTTTTCAAATGAGCTATTTCCTGAACAAATTGAATGGGAAGATGGATATTCATGGTGCCCTGATAAACCAGGGTTGGGTGTTGAATTTGATATTGATATTGCAGAAAATTCATATTCTGATCCTAGTGGCTGGCCGGCATTTTATGAAAGAAATGATGGCGCATTTACTAATTGGTAGAACAGTAAGAAATGTTTTTTTTATACACACCATCAATATATGGATTTGCTAGTGCATTTCTTTTCTTAATTTTAGCAATTGCAGCAATTAATGAAGACTCATGGCTAAAAGCTTCAGGATGGTTGGCTTTAAGTTTTTCATACACAATAAAAAATTTACCAAAATTTTTTATACTGAGTTTTTTTAATCTTTTTGCATTAATATTATTGATAATAGGTTTATTGATTATATTGTATGTTTACAGTGAAGAAATTAATTTTTTAAGAGGTTTATTCAGTTAGTCGATCATTAATCCACCATCAATTACTAATTGCGTACCTGTGACATAAGAAGACTCATTTGATGCTAAAAATAAAGCACCATAAGCTATTTCTTTAGGATCTCCCATTCTCTTGAGAACTGCGTCTTGCCCAAAATCTTTATATGCTTTTTCTGGGTCCAGGCCCAAAGATTTTATATGTTTATCTGTTGCTCTTGTTTTTATAGAACCAGGACATATTGAATTCACTCTTATATTATATTCGGCTAAGTCCATTGCTAAGCATCTAGTTAATTGAATAACTGCACCTTTTGAAGTATTGTATGGAACAAACTCTGGCTGAGCAATAAATGAAGACACAGAAGCTATATTAATAATTGAGCTATCTTTATTTTTTTTCAAAGAGCTCAATGACTCCTTTACACAATTAGCATATCCNACAACATTGACTCCAAGAACTTTTTCCCAATCTTTTGCATCTATATCTTCAATTTTTCCAAAAACAAATGCTGCAGCATTGTTTACCAAAATATTTATTTCTGGAATTTTTCTTAGGNCACGATCTATCATTCCCNTCACTGAATATTCACTGGAGGTATCCACTGGAAAATAAAAGCTATTTCCGCCATTAGAATTAATCATTTCAACCGTTTCTCTACCAGCATCTTCTTCGATGTCAGCAACAATAACGTTTGCACCTTCTTCAGCAAATAAGGATGCAATGGCTCTACCTATACCATTTCCAGCACCGGTTACTATCGCATTTTTATTTTTTAATCTCATAATTTACTCCAAAAAAAATATATTAACTTTTAATAATTTTATATTATAAAATTATATTTACTAAATAAAATATTCATATTTGAGGCACTTATGTTCAATCAAGGCTTTGGGGGAAAAAAATATAATAATGAAAGAATTCCACCTGGACAGTACTTGGAAAAATCTTTCCCTGTATTATCAGCTGGGCCAACAATCCATATAAATAATGAATCATGGGATTTTTCAATTGAAGAAAATGAAAATATAATTTTAAAAATTTCATGGAATGATCTTATGAAATTTCCGACGAAAGAAATTAAAACAGATATTCACTGTGTGACAAAATGGTCAAAACTAGATACCAGTTGGGAAGGGATATCATTTGATGAGATTTTTTCAAATCTTTCGTTAAAAAACAAATATAATTATGTTATGGCTTTTTCCGATGGTGGCTATACTACTAATGTACCTATAGAAGATATAAAAAATGGCAAAGGTTTTCTAGCATACAAATATGACAATAAAAATATCACACCTGAGCATGGAGGCCCTGTGAGATTACTAATACCACATTTGTATTTTTGGAAATCAGCAAAATGGATTAGAGGTATAAAATTACTAGAATCTGATGAACCCGGATTTTGGGAAAAATACGGTTACCATATGTATGGAGACCCATGGAAAGAACAAAGATATCAAGGTGACTGAGATTAAAAAATTAGATTGGGAATTATCAAAAATAGTTGATATTAAAAGTATTTCCCCTACGGTAAAATTATTTAGTCTTAAAACCGAAAAAAATTATACTATTGAACCTGGTCAGCATTTTGATATTAAACTTGTTTCATCATCTGGATATGAAGCTCAAAGAAGCTATTCCGTCATTGCAAAATCTAGTACTACTAACGAAATAGATTTTGCAATATCAAAAATTAATGACGGGGAAGTTTCAAATTATATGCATGAAAAGTTACAAATTTCTCAAAAAATATATATCAGAGGTCCAATTGGGAAATATTTTAATCTCAAAAAACATATTGCTAAGTCAGTAATACTTATAGCTGGGGGAATTGGTATTACTCCATTTATTTATTTCCTAAGAAAGCAAAATTATCAACATAAAACCACCCTAATTTATAGTGCAAAAAATAATAATGAATATCTTTTTAGAGATGAATTAGAAAATAAAAACACCTTAAATGAGAACTTCAATCTTATTGTTACCCTAACTAAGGAACAAAAACAAAATTGGAATGGATTAAGAATAAGAATTAATAGTGCAATTCTCAAGAAAGAAATGAAAGCTCACTATAGCCTAAAAACTACCTACTTCATATGTGGGGGAAGTAGTTTTGTTGAAAATATAAGTAGCAAAATAGTTAAATTAGGCGTAGAACACCAGCAAATAAAGCTCGAAAGGTTTGGACCATAATTTAGTTTTTTGGAGGTCTATATGAAATTAATGTATCAGTAATCGCCTTACGATACGGTATTGAATTAGATAAATTCCATATACTATTGGGACAATACATTGTTACTCTCCATAACCTATCATTTTTATAAAATAAGTGAGTTATGTCGTTCCAAAGAACTCCATCAGTGTAAAACTGATGAGTTATTTCTAAACCTCTTAGCATAGTTGATTGCTCAAAAGTTTCCTCATCTCCAGCATAGCTTCTATAAATATCAGACTGACCAACATACTCCATGAATAATTGCCATGATTCACCAGAATATTCCCATCTAGTAGACCAATCATTGATATCAAAAAATCCAGGTGTATCATCATTATGTTCGATACGCATCCAGCAACTTGTAGCCTGATGTAATAAACTAACAGAAGATGGATTACTTGTATCTAATATCCAATCCAATGGAGCATTAACTTTATAGCCATAAGCCTCGGAAGTATATATGCCATTTTCTGTTTCAGGATGTGGCTCTGGATTTGAAGATTCGTTTTGATTATTAGCATTTGAAGAAGTTATTTGCAAAAGTGTCGTTACAGAAATTGCAAAACCTATTCCCTCTGTTGGAACTCCGGATTCTGAATTTATAACCTTATAAGTATTTATACCGGCTAATTTTCCTGACATTAATAAAAGAGGCCCACCACTATTTCCAGGGTTAATTGCAGCATCTGTTTGAATTACATTACGATTACTATCCGATTCATATTCAACTCCAGAAACTATACCCTTAGATACCCTAATTGATGAGGCGCCAAGAGGGTAACCTAATGCTGCTACAGTTTCGCCCAGTTTTATTTCATCAGAATCTGCAAAATTTACAGAAGAAAATTCTGTAGAACAACATATTTTTACTATCGCAATATCTTTTTGAACATCTATAGTAATTACTTCTCCAGAAAAAGTTTCTACATCAGTAATAACTACATCTACTTGTTGAGAATAACCAACAACATGTTGATTAGTAAGTATGTATGCATTTTCATTTAGGACATCATAAATCACACCTGAACCAACTCCATTTGCTGATGAAATTTTCACAACAGATTTTGAAGCCTTGCTAACCAATTCTGCTAAGCTCAACTCATTTGACTGAGAAATAGGTGCAGGTACAGGTGTAGATGTAGAAGTAGGAATAATAGTAGGNNTCACAGTTGGCAATGGAGTAGGAGTTAAAATAATTTCTTTAACAATTATAGGTTGAGGAGTTGCAGTTGGAATAGGAGTCGCAGTTGGGAGAGGTGTAGGCTCAGGTAAAGATATAATTGTTGCAACTACTGAATTTACTAGTTTATTCTCATTATTTTCGAGAGCTTCAACAGTAGCATTAACCGAAAATTCCACTGTTGCATCAATATTGACTTCAATATTATTTTCTTCCTCAAAGATTTTCTCCGAAGCTTTTTGGACTACTTCAGAATTATCACAAGAAAACAATATTGATAATATTGTTGACATAATTATAATTGTTGTAAATTTATTTTTAAATTTCATAATCATAGTAATTTAATATTACTTCATTAATAAACTGCCAGGGAGTGTAAATTATGAACCAAAAGCCAAACATTATTTTAATTTTAGCTGATGATATGGGATTTTCTGACCTAGGATGTTTTGGATCAGAAATAAAAACCCCTAACTTAGATAAACTAGCAAATGATGGAATAAAGTTTTCNCAAATGTACAATACAGCAAGGTGCTGTCCTTCAAGAGCATCACTTTTGACAGGTGTCTATCCTCACCAAGCAGGAATCGGGCATATGGTGGGAAATTATGGTGTAAATGAGTATCAAGGATATCTTACTAGTAATACAGCAACAATAGCTGAGGTATTGCGTACAGGAGGATATAGAACACAAATGTCAGGTAAATGGCATGTGGGAGGTACTGCACCATTAAATGATAGTGAAAATTGGAATCCAGGAGATAATGAACATCCAACTCCCAATCAAAGAGGATTTGATTATTTTTGGGGAACAATGGCTGGAGGAGGAAATTATTTTTCACCAAAAACTTTGATGGATAACGATAAAAAAATTGAGGTTGATAGTTATGATTTTTATTACACAGAAAAAATAACTGACCATGCAGTAAAAATGATTGATGAATCTGCTAAGGAACCTATGCCTTTTTTCTCATATGTTGCCTACACTGCTCCACATTGGCCATTACATGCAAAAGATGAAGATATTGACAAATATAAAGGTTTTTACAGTGAGGGTTGGGATGATTTGAGAAATAAAAGGTATGAAAATTTAAAAAAATTAGGGATCATCAAAAATAACTGGGATATTACTGATCGAGATAAAGATGCTGAGGATTGGGAGAGTGTTAAAAATAAAGATTGGGAGCAGTCAAGAATGGAAGTTTATGCAGCACAAATAGACAATCTAGATCAAGGTATAGGAAGAATAGTTAATGCATTAGAAAAAAATGATATAAGAAATAATACAATAATTATGTTCTTGTCAGATAATGGTGGCTGTGCTGAATACTTAGCTGAAGACACTGATGGCCCTGATAGCCTAATGTTTGATGTCCCTTTATGGGATGGAACAAAATTGAGGATGGGAAATAACCCAAATATTAAGCCTGGTGGTCCAGATACATTCCAAAGTTATGATATTGGATGGTCTAACGCATCTAATACTCCATTTAGGCTTCATAAAAGATGGGTTCATGAAGGAGGAATATCTACTCCTTTCATAATTAACTGGCCAAATAAGATCAAATCTAAAAATATAATTGAACGAACTTCACATATTATGGATATCTCCGCAACAATTTATAATATCGCAAATATCAACTATCCTAGGAATATTAAATCAAACTCAATAATTAATCTTGAGGGAGAAAGTTTTTATCAAAACATTTTAGGATATGAAGATGAAAATAGAAAAAATACTCTTTTCTGGGAACACGAAGGTAACAAAGCTGTTAGAAAGGGAAAATGGAAATTAGTTTGCGAAGATAGTAGCCCCTGGGAACTTTATGATATGGAAAATGATAGAACAGAAATTAATAATTTATCAAATGAGCATCCAGATTTAGTGAATCAACTTCATAATGAATATATAGAATGGTCAAAAAGAATTAAAGTTTTGCCATGGCCAATCATACCTGACCAGAATAAAAAAGAATTGGTGAGAAAGGGCACAGATCATATTCACGAGATTAAGTAAACTAACAATATCATCAAGGCTTTGGTGGGCCAGGCAGGAATCGAACCTGCGACCGATCGGTTATGAGCCGATTGCTCTAACCCCTGAGCTACTGGCCCAAAGAAATAATTTTATTGATAGAATATGNATCTAATAATGAAATTTTATCAATAAAAGAAAATAATATTTACAAATTATTATAAAGAAATATAGGANTATAGGGAAAATAATGAAAATTACAAATGTATNTAACANNCTGTATAAATGGCCAAGATCAGTACCAATTACNAACGGCTTATANACATANACTCANAACTCNTTAGANTTAATNATAATCGAAACTGATGANCCNGANATTACTGGNATTGGTATTGCAGGAAATACNCCNGGTGGNAATGTACTAAATAATGCNAGTAGTAAGATTGCTGAAGGATTTNTTGAATATTTNAAAGGAATGCTTGTAGGNCNAGANCCNTTAGATAANGAAGCNTTATGGCATGCAATGTGGAAACCAAAATTGGTTGGAAGAAGNGGNATNTCAACAAGAATCATCTCAGGNATAGATATAGCTNTATGGGATATAAAAGGNAAAATTGCTGGAATGCCTTTATATAANTTGTTGGGAGGTTTCACAAATAAAGTAGATACATATATAGCNGGTGGNTATTACGAAGAAGGTAAGGGATTAAAAGAANTAGCAAAAGAGATGGAAGATAATATAGAACTTGGAGCNAGAGCTGTAAAAATAAAAGTTGGNGCAGTCTCAATCAATGAAGATGTAGAAAGAGTTAGAATTTGTAGAGAATCAATAGGCCCGAATGTAAAACTTATGGTGGATGCNAATAANGCGTACAGACATTATGAAGCAATNGAATTTGCAAGNAAAGCTGAAAAACATGATATCTTTTGGTTCGAAGANCCTGTAGANCCAGATGATTATATCGGTCAAGCAGAAATAACTAAATCTACCTCTATACCTNTTGCAGCAGGAGAAAATGAATATACAAGATATGGATTTAGAGACATGATAAATNTAAGAGCTGTAGATATTCTNCANCCAGATGGAATAATCATGGGAGGAGTTACAGAATTNATGAANGTAGCTGCTCTTGCACAAGCAAATGANCTNGATATTGCNCCTCATGGTCCTCAAGAGCTNCACATACACCTTGTNGCAGCTATACCAAATGGNCTNATTTTAGAATATTATCGNGATTCAGTTAATCCAATGCATGGNAAAATATGGGAAGATGAGTTAAAAATTGAAGATGGATATGTNTATGCNCCNGATAGACCAGGACTTGGTTTAGTTCCTAAATGGGATACNCTTGANCCATACAGNATTAACTAAATATTACTAAATTANTAGGTTATAAGTATAATTAANNATATATANATATAATTTAAAAGGTNAATATGGAAGAAGTTTTTTTAAAAGCTGAAGAAGAATTNTTANATAAAAATAATTTTGCTATNGCTACTGTCATAAAAACATCTGGNTCAACACCACAAAAACCTGGTGCAAAATTGTTAGTTAANAATGATAAAACTGCAATTGGAACATTGGGTGGAGGATGTGTAGAAGGCGATATATGGTTTGCAGCNTCNGAAATGCTCAAGAANAAAACTGNNACTGAAATGAAAGAGTATGANCTGAANGAAGANTTAGCAGCTGAAGATGGACTAGTTTGNGGTGGNACTATGTTTTTNCTTATAGATAACATAAATANATCTGAGTCTCTAAAAAAATATAACNAAGAAATACTNTCNGCATATAATGGAGGNCCATCTGTATCCCTTGCAACATTATCAAAAAAACCAAATANTTCTACANCNAAAATAGGAGATAAATTATTAATACGNGAAAATAAATCAATNTCAGGNACTTTAGGTGATGANGTNTTNGATAATTTAGCAAAAAAAACTTCAGATGAAATTTTNCCTCTAGGTAAAAATAAATATGTATCTGANAAAAGAGGATANGAATTTTTTATAGAAGCATACACTAGCCACCCAACCTTAGTTATTGCTGGAGGAGGTCATGTTTCAAAAGCAATTTATAATATAGCAAAAACTCTTGGATATAAAATTATTATAATGGACGACAGGGAAAAATTTTCAAACCCAAAAAGGTTTCCTGAGGCAACTAACACCATAGTTGGCGATTATTCTAAGGAATTAGAAAAAATAAACTTAGGAACTAACTCGTTTATTGTTATTGCAACCAGAGGTCATAAGTATGATTCTTATGCAACTGCTGCTGCACTAAAAACAAATGCAAGTTATGTTGGATTATTAGGATCCAAAAGAAAAGCAATACTGATATATGAGGAATTATTCTCATTAGGCTTCAGCTATGAAGAAATAAGTAGTATACACTCTCCAATTGGATTAGATTTGTCCGCAAGAACTCCCGAGGAAATATCATTATCCATAATGGCTGAAATAACAGCATTCAGACTTGGAGGAGAAGGCAGTTTCTTAAAGCTTGATAAAAATTTAATTGATAAAGCATATAAAAAATCTAAATCAAAATAGCATATAATGATAAAAACAAGTTTTACTTCAGGCATAATTCTTAGTGGAGGCAAATCTGAGAGAATGAATTATCCTAAAGCAATGATGAGATGGGATGAAGATATACTCATAAACTATCAAATTACCTCCCTTATCGATGCTGGATGTGATGAAGTAATAGTTGTAACCGGAAAAGATCACAAAATTATTAAAAAAAATATTATAAAAAACAATCAGGTAAAACTTATATATAATCCATCATACGAAAAAGGCAAAACAACCTCTATAAAATCAGGACTGAAAATTATTTCTGAACAGACACAAATAATTCTTATAATTGCCGTAGATCAACCTAGGCCAAAATCAATTATAGAAAAAATTATTACCTTTCATAAAAAAAATAAATCTGACATAACTTACCCAATATATAAAGAAAGAGGTGGGCATCCGTTAATTTTCAGTAAAAAAATGCTACCGGAGTTACTCAACATTTCTGAAGAAAAACAAGGTATAAGAGAAATATTTAAAAGTAATAAATTTATTCATGGAAAAATCGATTTATCAAATATGATTGTTAGAATTGATATTAATACGATTGAAGATTATAAAAAAGCAGTCAAAATATTTAGGAAAATTTAGGAAATTACATTTGGAAAATAATATTGATTTTAATGATTCAGGGGAAAAAATTGTAGATATTATAAGTAGTGCATATAAGTTTGTTCAAGAAAATATTAGATGGGCTATAACAGAGCATGATCTTTATGAAAACATCAATAATAATATAGAACGAAATAATTTATATGTACAAAATATATTTGTAGGTTTCAATGAAAACACCTTAAATGAATCGTACCTTCCAGAACCCGGCAAGTCTAAAATTATAAAGCGTGAGGGTTGGCTTTCAATTAAAATTGATCATATCTTTAGACAAGATAAAATAATTAATACTGTAGCTTGGATAGCAAAATTAGGAAGAAATCCTGAGTATAAATTTGAAGATTTATATAATAAGTTAATTGAACTTAGAGATACTTCATATAAATTCATTTATCAGAAAATTTCTAAATGTGAGAAATTAGAAAAAATTGATTTAGAGGAATTTTTAGATAATCAATCTAAAATAACACTTAAAAATGAACAGATATTACAAAGAGATATAAAAATGAAAAATGTAAATAATAATGAGATACATATTAATTTCTTAATTTACTCTGTAATAGATGATATTAAATTACCTGTTAATATTCATTATATTTCTAAGAATAATAAACTAGAAGTACCTATTAGATTTCAAAAGAATCTACTTGTAATAAACACTGCTAATTAGATTTTTATGACCTTTCCAAAATTATTTTCTAAGGCTATTTTATAAATTTCTATTGCCATAGCAAGATCCTCCAAAGCTAATCCTTGAGATTCAAACAAAGTAATATCTATATCATTATTTCTTAATTTGTGCTTACCTGAAACAATTTCTGACAAAGAAAATGATTCCTCCCAATTAAAAACTCCCTTTTCAAAGGCTTTCATAAGTTCACCACATTCTATCTTTGCTTGTTCAATTTCATCACAAATTATGTGTTCACTGTAAGATATTACATCAATATCTACTTCGGATTTTTCCCAGGAATTATTCCCAGCAGCATTGATATGCATTCCAGATGTTAACATTTCTTTAGTTATTACAGGAGTGATTGAATTGGTAACAGTTGTCAGAATATCAAAGTCAATATTAATAAATTCTTGATAATTTATAGGGTTAATGCTTATTCCCAATTTTTCAGACATTTTATTGGAAAATAATTCTCTATTATTTTTATCTCTCGAATAAACATAAATTTCCTTAATATCTCTAACATTGATAACTGACTCGAGTTGAGTTTGAGATTGATATCCTGAACCAACTATGCCAAAAACTTTTGAATTTTTCTTTGACAAATATTTTGTAGCTATACCTGAAGCAGCTCCTGTTCTAATTTGACCTAAGAGATTTGCTTGAATAATGGCTATTAATCCTTTTCCAGAAGCATCGTAAAGCATAACATTAAAGTCAATACCATTTTTGTGGCTTACATAAGATTTATTTGCAGCGAATCCTTTTTTAATCCATGAGGCACTCATAAAGTTATATTTTCCTTCAGAAGTGGGTAATCTGTATCTTGGAAAATTATAAATTTCACCTCTTGAAAATGCTTGAAAGGCATCCTCTATGCAATCTAAAGCCATTTGCATATTGGTTATTTTTGAAACTTCTGATTCAGAAATGAATAAAACTTCTTTAGACATATTACTTTCTTAATTGATAAAAATGATCAACTGGTCCGTTACCATTACCTAATAATAAATCATTTGACATAGCTTGCCATACATATTCTTTTGCATCTACAAATGATTTCTTTATATCTTTTCCTAAAGCTATATTAGCAGTAAAAGCTGCAGCAAAAGTACAACCTGTACCATGATTATTTGAAGACTTTAATCTTGGTAGTGAATATTCAAAAAAAGTACCATTTATGAATAAAATATCTGTTGCTTCTCTTTCACTTTTATTATGCCCACCCTTAGCAATAATATTTTTTACACCAAGTTTACTTATATCAACACATGCATTTTTAATATCATTTTTTGAAATTATACTATCCCCACTTAGAGTTGCTAATTCAGGGATATTTGGCGTAATTGCAAAACTGATGGGAATAAGATTGTTTTTATACTCATTAATCGCCTCTAACTTAAGTAAGCTATCTCCAGAAGAAGCTACCATTACCGGATCTACTATTAACTTATTCCATTTATATTCCTTAGCTTTTTTTGCAACAACACTTACTATTTCAGGTGTAAATAACATACCAGTCTTAATAGCTTTTAAGTCAAAATCCTCTACTATTGAATCTATTTGAGATGAGATTATTGATAGTTCTAATGGCTGTACATCGCTAACCTTGAGTGTATTTTGAGAAGTTACTACGGTTATAACAGTAGTCCCATAGGTTCCTAAGGATGAAAAAGTTTTTAGGTCTGCTTGAATACCAGCACCTGCACCAGAATCGCTACCGGCTATTGTTAATACAACTGGGATTTTTGAGTTTTTCATGATGCTACCTCAATATAGGTGAAAAATCTTTAAATGACTTATCTATATCAAGATTATATGATATTAAATTTTTATCCTTCATCCAATTAGAAAAATCTAACCATTTATCGCGGTTTATAGCGCCAAACACTCCGTCATTCTCCCCCCACAAGGGTACAAGTAATTCTACTCCTGCCCTGTCAACTTCTTCATCTATAGATTCTTCGTTATATTTAATCAAAATGTCAACTGAATTTTGAGGATCAGATATAGCTTTTGAGTATCCAGAAGAAAGTGAAATAATTAAATTTTCAACTATTCGAGGATTATTCTCCAAATTTTTCTCTGAAGTTACTAGTATCAGTTCATAATACGGAGGAACACACCACTCATCAGGATATATTATATTAGTTTCATATCCCTTGTTAGACATAACTATTGATTCATGTGTCCAGTAAGCTCCTATTACAGCATCTACCTTTCCCGTAAGTAATGTTTGGCCTAAAGACCAACCCACATCCGTAATCTCCAATGTAGAAGAATCTGCACTATCACATTCCATCATTGTTTTTAGCATTGACTCATTCCAAGGAATACCCGGAAAACCAATTTTTTTCCCTTCTAAATCTTTTGGGCGAGTCAATTTTGAAGACTTAAGTGTCATTATTGAGTTTAACGGTTTTGGCACTATACCTGCTACAGCAATAACTGGTACACCTTGATCACGAGCAAGTAATAAATCTGGCTGATAAAACAAACCAAAATCAGATTCTCCGCTTGCAATCAAGTTTAATACAGTAGCTGGATCAGCAGGAGGTTCAACTGACAAATCTATATTATTTTCTTCAAACATATTTTCTTCCATAGCTACATAGATGCCAGCATGATTTGCATTAGGATACCAATCAAGAGTTAATAATACTTTTTCTTTTGTTTCATCTGAACCAGAACATCCAATAATAAGAATACTCAGTAGAATTGATAAAAGCTTGATTTTCAATTTGGATATCTCCTCAATAATTTTTTTTCTAACATTACAACTGTAAAAAATAGTACTAAAGCAATAAATGATAAACATACTATTGATGCAAAAACTCGTGCGGTTTGAAATTGAGGGCCAGATATTTTCATCACCCAACCTAAACCATTACTAGATCCAATCCACTCTCCAATAACTGCTCCAATAACTGATATTACGCAGGCAACTTTACATCCTGAAAGAAAATTAGGAAGAATAGCTGGAATATATAGTTTCCTAAACATTTGAAACTTTGTACATCCAAGAGAATTAAACATCCTTATCATATCCATATCAACATTTTTTATGGCAGTCACAAGATTTATCACTAATGGGAAAAAAGTAAATAATACAATAATAATTATTTTAGAAAATAATCCTGTACCAAACCATACTATTAATATTGGAGCAAGTGTAAAAACAGGGATGATTTGAGATGTAATTAACAATGGATATATAGTTTTTTCAAAACTCTTGAACCAAAATATCATACCTGAAATCATTATAGAAATTAATATTGAAATTATTAGCCCAATTGTTATCTCAGATAGAGTTACTAAAGAATTTTCTAACAAAATTTCGTAAGAATTTATTAATTCAATTAATATATTAGATGGGGAAGGTAAAAACCAGGATTCAACATTAAATATTATTACAGAAAATTGCCATAGAATTAGTACGAAAAAAACTGAAGCAGTAGGAGGCAAATAATTTTTAATTATGATATTTTTTTTCATTAAATTCCTACGCTAGCATTACCTAGTTCAGGTATATAAGGGTCGGTAAGGTAATACCCTCTCAGCTTTCTAATAGCTCCCCAGATTATATAAAAATTATACAATACGAATTTTTTAATCACAAATAATCTATAGGATTAAATCTTTTATAATTTCTTTTTTTAATTTAATAAAATAATTTGACGTCACATCTTTATTATCAACTAAATTTCTATCTACTATGTATTCTTTTAATATTCTTCCTGGATTAGTACTCATGACAATTACTCTATTTGCTAATAAAATAGCTTCTTCTATATCATGAGTAACTAAAATAATTGTCTTACTAAATTTTCTAAAAACATCCATTAGCCATTCATGAAGAGAAGATTTAGTAATTGCATCAAGTGAACCTAAAGGTTCATCTAAAAGCATAATTGGATTATCAATCAAGACTGCGCGTAAAAAAGCAACTCTTTGCCTCAAACCTCCTGAAAGTTCATGAGGCATATAATTAAGAAATTTTTCTAAACCAAAATCTTTAGCAAGGTGAGATATTTTTTTTTGTATTATTGTATGTGGCAAGCCCTTAATTTCCAAACCTATTCCAGCATTTTCTCTTACGTTTCTCCATGGCAATAAAAGATCTTTTTGTTGCATGTAAGAAATTTTATCTCCTACAGCTATTTTCTTACCTTCCACAGTAATTTCACCGGTTTTTGGTTTAGTTATACCGGATATAATGTTTAGTAAAGTACTTTTACCGCAACCAGATGGACCAATTATTGATATAAATTCTCCTGAAGATACAGTCAGATTAATATCAGATAATATTTTTTGATTAATAAAATTAAAATTTATATTTTTTATTTCAATCAAAGTATTATTTTTTTATTCTTCTTTTTTCAGCAGCTCTCTCAGCATCAATACGTTCAAGATCATAAGTATTATGATCAACATACTTCATAGAATTAGCCAAAATTTTATGCCCAGCTTTTTTCAAAATCAAATCATGCATTTTTTGACAAACCCTCCTATAATCTACATGTCCTTGAGGTGAGGTTCTAAGTTCCAATAAATGATATGCTTCTCGAACATTAAATTGCATTGAATACCTTATATTATATGAAAATGGAACAACATATTGTGCTAAATGAAAACCATATTTTGAAGCCAAGTACTCAAAATATTCACCTGTTTCATTCATAATTTCTTCCCATTTACGCCTGTAATTAACCTCGTCAATAACTTCGGGAATAGAAAAACCATTAAATGTACTAAGCTTTTGCCAATCGATAGTCATCATTCTATGTCGTTGAAGATCACGAAAACTACCAAAATCTGACAAAATATCAAAGCGGTAGTAAGAGCGCTCCATAGCTCTTCCAGGTTTATGTCTTCTATTGTTACGACTCCCTATATATTTATGTAAAATTTCTTCTTTTTGTTTTTGAGTTAATTTCTTAACGATTTCAATCAATTCTCTCTCACTCTTATTAGTATAAGAGTATAAAGCTGAAATAATAATTTTTTCTTCAGCTTTGTCATCCCATTCAACCAAATCAACCTCTAATTTTGTGCAAGATTTTTTGTCAAAAGTAGATGTAACTTTCTCCATATTTTCATTAATATCTTTGAAATATTTCGACCATAACAATCCTCTTTCAGGTAAATCTACTCTTTTCAAAAAAGAAGGTATAACTTTTCTTAATTCATTTAACATTAATTTTGAGTAATTTCTTACTTCAGCAAGTGGATGACTATTCATTTTCATAATCATATTTTCATATGCTTGACCTGAAGCAAATATACCTACATTAGAAAATGTTGAAGCGGGAAGCAATCCTCTCGCAACATCACAAGCCTTTGCCCGGATAGAAGAATTATAAATGAATTCTGAATCATTGTTATCTTTCGGATACTTTGATTTGAAGAAATCTACTAATTTATGAACTAGTAACGAGTACTCATCAAAAAGCTTATCCATATTTTTTTTATAATTAGGTAATTCTTTTGATGATATTTCATCAGGTATAACATATCTATAATTTCCACTAATTTTCTTGTCATAAAAAATATATCGGGTTGATTGTTCTAAATAAGATGCTAATCTACCCCATTCAAGAACCTTGGTCAATATATTAGAGGCATTTTCGCAGGCTATATGAGCTCCACCTAGTTGAGCAACAGAATCATCTCCATATTCACTAAAAACTCTATCATAGAGCTTTTCTGCTCTAGCAATATCAACTAAAAAATCTTCATCATTTTTCAAACTACCATTATCAATATTGACAAATTCATCTAAAAATAATCTTCTTAGAGATTTTGCAGAGCGACTATATCTTGCAAACAGAGCCCCCTTCACCACTTCTGGCAAATTTATAATAACAAATACAGGTTGATCAATATTTGTAAAATATTTTTCCAAAATTTTTCGTTCTGGATTTGAAAAAGATTCTGGAGTATACATTTTAGACCATCTATTCAAATGATTTATATTAAATTTAGTGGATTTTCAAGATTTTTCTGAACTTCAGACATGAATAAGGCAGCCTCTGCACCATCTCCAACTCTATGATCAGCTGACATAGTAGCATTCATAATAGAAGCTATGACAATCTTTCCATCTTGAACAATTGGTTTTTCTTCAACTTTTCCAACAGCAATAATTCCTGAATTTGGAGGGACAATGATAGCTGAAAAACTTTTTGTTCCGAACATACCAAGATTTGATGTGCCAAATGTACCTTGAGTTAATTCATCTTGAGTTAAATTACCTCCTATACCTCTTGCCCTATCACTCAAATCTTTCACTGATTTTGATATCTCAGAGAGTGACATATTTTCTATAGACATAACTGCCGGAACAATTAATCCCTCTTCGAGAGCCATTGCTACACCAATATTTATTGATGAGCTTCCTTTTAGTTTATCTTCTTCAAAAGAAGAATTCCATTTTGGAAACTTAATCAAGGCATTAGCAACAGCTTTAAGAAGCATGTCATTAACCGAAATTTTTTCATTTGTATCTGCTAAAATCTCATTCATTTGAACTCTAAAATTCATAGCAGAGGTCATATTTATATCGTGAGTAACATAATAATGAGGTATAGTTGACTTAGATTTTACTGTTACTCTTGCTATAGCTTGTCTCATTGAACTTAAGTTTGTATCTGAGTTGTCAATAGAGATTGTTCTAGATTTACTAGGTTGAGAAAAGGTTTTTTGAGGAGTATAATTTTCTACATCATTTTTTGTTATTCTTCCACCTGGCCCACTTCCAGGAATATCGGATATATTAATAGATTTTTCATGAGCTAATTTTCTGGCAATTGGAGAAGCTTTCACCCTAGAATTATCTCCTTGCGATGATGTCTCCTGTACTATTTGATTATTTTCATTATTATTTTTTGCTGTAATCTTCACTTCTTCTTCTATTTTTTTAGTCTCAATTTGAGTTTCAGGATTTGAACTATCTTTCTTATCAATAGAAGTCTCATCGACTAATTGCGGAATCTCATCATTTTCATCTCCAATATAAGCTATAACAATACCAACATTAACCATAGTTCCTTCTGGGACTAATATTTTCTTAAGTTTGCCACTAGAATAAGCTTCCATTTCTACAACAGTTTTATCAGTTTCAACCTCGGCAATTTTATCTCCTTTGTTGACATCATCACCTTCTTTGAATAACCATTTAACAATAGTACCTTCAGTCATATCAGCACCCATAGATGGCATAGTAACTTCTGTTATCAAAATTTTCCTCCTAGAAAATAAAAATTTATTCCTTTAAATACCATAATTTTCTTTTATAGAATCTAAAATATTATCTGAATCGGTTAATACTTCTTGCTCTAAAGTTTTGTTATAAGGCCATGGTACATCTTTTGACCCAACCCTAACTATAGGACCATCTAACCATTCCCCGGCTTTTTCATTGATATTTGCAGAAATTTCCGACATAATTCCACCTGTTTTTCTAGCAGTATCGACTAATACTAATCTATTGGTTTTTTGTATCGATAGAATAATTTTTTCATAATCAATAGGATTTAGAGATCTTAGGTCGATTAATTCTGGACTTATACCAATTTCATTTAGCTTATTTACTGAGTCAGTTAAAACTTTAGATCCATATCCATATGAAACAATTGTAATATCTTCACCTTTATGGGAAACATTAGCTTCTCCAAGAGTGACTTCAAAATATTCATCAGGAACATTTGACTTACTACCATACAGAAGAGCTGGTTCAGCAAAAATAACTGGATTATTATCCTTTATTGCACTTCTCATCAAACCTAAAGCGTCATATGAGTTTGATGGACAGACAACTTTAATTCCAGGAACTTCAGCTAGCCATGTTTCAAAACTTTGTGAATGAGTAGCTGCTAATTGAACCCCAGCTCCTGTAGGGGCTCTTATTACCATAGGCACACTTATTTGCCCGCCAGACATATATCGTAAATTACCTGCCATATTAACTATTTGATCAAAAGCAACTAATGAAAAAGAAATTGACATCAATTCTATTACAGGTCGAAGCCCTCCTGCAGCAGCCCCAATTCCAGCACCAACAAAAGCTTGTTCTGAAATAGGAGTATCTTTAATTCTTTGAGAACCAAATTTTTTTAGAAATCCATCAGTAACTGCGTATGCACCTCCATATTCTCCAATGTCTTCACCCATGATAAAAACTTTTTCATCATTCTCCATAGCCTCATTAAGGGCGGTTTTCAGTGCTTCTCTAATAGTTATTTCAGGCATAGTTTTACTCAGCTAATATATCATCGTAAATTTCATCTAAATTTGGTTCTTCACTTTCATTAGCAAATCTTACCGCATCACTAATGATCTCATCAATCTCAATTTTAATTTTATTTATCTCATCGTTGGTTGAAATTTTCATATCAATTAATTTTTTTGGATAAACAAGGATTGGATCTTTTTGCTCCCATTGCTTAACTTCATCTTGATGTCTATATTTTTGACCATCTGCATAAGAGTGACCAACAAATCTAAAAGTCTTAGATTCAATAAAAAATGGTTTTTTGTTTTGAATTATTTTTTCTCTCGCTATTTTTGTAGCTTCTTTGACAGCAATAACATCCATACCATCAACTTCCATAGATGGTATTTCATAAGTATCCATAGCAGGAAAAAAATCCAAGCCCCCTGCCCTCACTCTTTCGATAGAAGAACCCATTCCATATTTATTATTCTCAAGAAAAAATAATATCGGAAGATTCCAAACAGAAGCTAAATTTAGAGTTTCATGGTAAATACCTTGATTGGTAGATCCGTCACCAAAAAAACAGGTTGTGATAGCATTTTTATTTTCGTACTGCTGAGACAAGGCTAAGCCAGCAGCTAGTGGCAACTGTCCACCAACAATAGCATGCCCGCCCATAAATTTTTTACTGGCATCAAATAAATGCATTGAGCCGCCCTTCCCCTTAGATAAACCTGTTTTTTTTCCGAATAGCTCTGCCATTGAGCGGTTAACATCTAAGCCTCTAGCTAAAGCATGACCATGGTCTCTGTAATGAGTAACAATATAATCTGAATCTTTGAGTGAAGATATTGCTCCAACCCCAGTAGCTTCTTGACCAGAATAGAGATGTAAAAACCCTCTAATATTACCATTGGCATAATTTTGGCCACATGCATTTTCAAATTGACGAATAAGGTACATTTTTCTGAATAAGTTTAAATGTTCATTTTTCTTTAGAGAACTTAAATTTGAACTAGAAAAATTAGATTTTTTTGCAATTTTTCCAGAACCATTAGTCTGTAGGGATTTATTTTTTACTATTTTTTCTTTGCTGGTCATATAGTTTTATAAATGATTAACTTCTTTAATATTTTATCTCAAAAATACAAAAAAAGTAGTTCTAAAAAGGTCTCTTCTGACTAAAAGTAGCAGCTAAATAAACATTGTTTAGTAACATAGCTATGGTCATTGGCCCTACTCCACCAGGGACTGGAGTAACTTTTGAAGCAATATTAATAACTTCGTCGAAGTTTACGTCTCCAATAAGCCTGTAACCTGTTTTTCTAGTTTGATCAGATAATCTACTTATTCCAACATCAATCACTATTGAATTTTTACTAACCATTTTTCCAGATAGAGTATTTGGCTTGCCTGATGCAACAATAACTATATCTGCATTAAGAGATAATTGTTCTATATTCTTTGTTCGAGTATGAGCGATAGTAACTGTAGCATTCCCACCTTTTCCTCTTTGAAGTAATAATATTGACAATGGGAGCCCTACAAGATTGCTTCTTCCAATAATTAGTATTTTAGAACCTTCAATTTTTATATTTTCCTCAAGCAGGATTTTCTGAATTCCCAAAGGAGTAGCAGGAACAAACCTAGGTTTACCAAGTAATAATAAACCTGCATTTTCACTAGTCAAGCCATCAACGTCTTTTTTTGGATTAATAAGGTTAATCAATTTATCAGAATCTAAATGTTGTGGTAAGGGTAATTGTAGAAGAATACCATGAAATCTATCATCTTTATTAAGGGATATAATAAGTTTAGATACTTCATCGTAACTAGACGAATCATCTAAATTGAATGTCTGAGTAAAAATACCTACATCTTTGCAAGCTTTTTCTTTACCTTTTACATAAGAAATTGAAGCAGGGTTTTCTCCTATGAGAATAACAGCCAAGCCAGGGACTATATTTTGCCCCTTAGACATAATTTCTATTTTGTCTTTGATTTCACTAGTGACCTTAAGGGCTATTTTTTTTCCATCAATAATTTTTTTATTCATTCAAATTCTAAAAAATGTATAATTCTATAATAATTAGTTTACATATTTTTTTTATTTTTTAGAATTTTATTTTTGCAAAAAAAAGGAATAATAATGATTTACACAGGGATAGATATGATTGAGATCAATAGAATACAAAGTGTTCTAAATCAATATGAGGAAAGATTTCTAAACAAAATTTTCACAAAAAACGAACAAATCTATTGTAAAAAAAGGTCAAAACAGCTCGCAAGTAGATTTGCAGCAAAAGAGGCTGTCATGAAATTATTAGGTACTGGAGTAAGAGGGATTCCGTGGAAATCCATAGAAATCACCAGAAAAAGAGGTGCTCCTCCAGAAATACTACTTCATGGTAATGCGATAAAACGAGCAAAAAAAATGGGTATAACAAGAATAGCTTTGAGCCTTTCTCATTCTAAGAAATATGCTATAGCTTCAGCGACTGGCGAAGCAAAAGAAAATTATTGGCAACCTAGCACATAGTTGATAATAGATTGAACATAGAATTTATAAAAAATATATATCCTAAACGAAATCAAAATTCTTCAAAAAAAGATTTTGGCTCTGTTTTACTCATTGGAGGTTCAAAAAAATATATAGGAGCAATATTATTAGCTGCATTAGCATGTATAAAGTCAGGTTGTGGGCTAGTTTTTGTTGCAACTCCTTCACCAGTTTACAAGCAAATTTCAGGATTAATTCCAGAAGTAATATTTATTGAAATCCCAGTAAAGAAAAATACTCAGGTAAATTACATTAAAGCAAAAAATATACTTCTTGAGACTTTAAATTACATAGACTCATTTGCCATAGGTCCCGGAATGAACAATTCTCAAGAATCAATAAGACTTCTTGAAGAGTTCTTAAAAATTATGGGAAATAATAAACCCCATTCACCAATTGTTATAGATGCAGACGCAATAAATAACTTAACATATTTAGAAGGATGGGAAAAGAAAAAAGAAAATCCAATAATTCTTACTCCTCACGTTGGAGAAATGTCTAGATTAGGAAAGATTACAAAAAAACAAATATTAAATAACAAGAAAAAATGTGCTCAAACTTATGCTAAAAAATTGGATAGTATTATAGTTCTAAAAGGCCCAAATACTGTCATAGCTTCACCAAATAGCCTAGTTCAAACATCTTCTTTCGTAAACGCAGCTATGGCTAAGGCCGGTACAGGAGATATGCTAACTGGATTAATATCAGGCTTGATTGCATCCGATAAAGTTAATATATTAAATGAAAATAATTTTTTTTATAAAGCATGCCTGGGAGTTTACATACAAGGGTATGCATCGGATATTGCTAAGAAAGAAATAGGAGAAACAGCAGTAAGATCTACTGAAATAATTGAAAGATTAGGATTGTTTCATAAAAAATTTTTTCAGTAAACATTTTATAAACTTACTAGTATAATAATATTATGGGAATTTTACTTACCGTTGACATAGGCAATACAAATACAACTATTGGCGCATTTGAAAATGATATTCTAATTAAGACTTTCAGAATAGGTTCAAAAAATAAATATACAATAGATGAATTAAATTTCATACTTAGAGGTATGATTAATGATAATAATATTCAAATAGATAAGATATATGGTATATCTATGTGCTCAGTTGTACCTACAATAACAGAATCCTATATTCATTCTTTGAAAAATATTACTGGTATTGAAGACAAAAACTTTCTAAATATATCTCCTGGGGTTAAGACTGGAATTAAGATAAATTATGACAGAATTAATGATGTAGGAGCTGACAGAATTGTTGATGCTGTGGCAGGAGGATTATTATATGGTAAGCCTCTAATCATTGTAGATATAGGAACAGCCACCGTTTTTGACGCCATTGATGCTGAAGGAAATTATATCGGTGGATCAATAGCTCCAGGATTAGAAATCTCTTCTGAATCAATGATTTCAAATACCTCTCAGTTAAGAAAATTTGAACTTAAACCTCCAACTGAAGTAATAGGAAAAAATACTGTTCATTCCCTTCAATCTGGATTTTTGTTTGGGTTCTCAGATCTTATCAGTGGTATGATACGTAGATTCAAGAAAGAAATAAAAACTAACCAAGAGGCAATTAAAGTTGTAGCCACAGGTGGATTATGTGATTTATTAGCTCCGCTAAGTGATTCCTTTGATTTTGTTGATAAAAATCTAACTCTTACTGGTCTCCAAAAATTATATGAATTAAATAAAAAAAATAATCATGATGGATAAAAATAAAAATTTTGAAATTAAACCAATGGNATTAAAAAATAAGAATGTTGTACTTGGAGTTTGTGGGTCA
Source organism: Chloroflexota bacterium (assembly GCA_002708145.1). Taxonomy (GTDB): domain Bacteria; phylum Chloroflexota; class Dehalococcoidia; order Lucifugimonadales; family Lucifugimonadaceae. The sequence continues at coordinate 27,912 of PAOV01000001.1, read as the reverse complement.
ATTTCAGCTTATAAATCTGCTGATATTGCTAGTAAATTAGTTCAAGAAGGTNCAAATGTAAATGTTATTTTAACAAATTCTGCTCAAAAATTTATTGGAAAAGCAACTTTTGAAGCGATTACTCATAATAAAGCTATTTTAGGTCTTTGGGATAACAATACTAATATGAATATTGATCATGTAGCACTAGCTCATGAAGCAGATATCATATTAATTGCACCCGCGACAGCAAATACTATTGGAAAATTGGCAATGGGAATTTCTGATACACCAATAACTAATACAGTACTTGCATCTTCTGCTCCTGTTATAATTGCTCCAGCTATGGATGGAGATATGTTTGATTCTTTTCAAACACAAAATAATATAAAATTATTAAAAGAAAAAAAATTTGAAATTGTTGGACCTGAAATAGGAAGATTAGCATCTGGATTGTTTGGTAAGGGACGCTTATCAGAATCAAAAAAAANAATTAGTATTACCAGAAAAATACTTGGGAAAAATGGAGATTTTTCAGGAAAAAAAATTGTGATAAGTGCCGGAGGAACAAAACAGCCTATAGACCCTGTAAGATATATATCGAATAAATCCTCTGGGAAAATGGGGCATTATATTGCTGAAGCTGCGATTGATAGAGGAGCTAATGTAGTTTTGATTACTGCATCAAACATAAGTTCACCTGAGGGAGTACAAACTATAAATGTAGATACTGTGAAATCAATGGAAAATGCAATAATTTCTGCAACAAAAGATGCCGATATATTAATTATGGCAGCAGCTATATCAGATTTTACCCCTAAAAAAATGTCAAAAAATAAGATAAAGAAAAAAGATGACGCTTCAATAAATATGGCACTTAAACCAGTAAATGATTTTTCTCACAAACTAAAAACTGACCTAATTAAAATTTTTTTTGCTGCTGAAAGTGAAAACTTAGAAGAAAACGCAGAACAAAAACTTCATAGCAAAAATGCAGATTTCATAGTTGCAAATAATATAATTGAAAAAAATAGTGGCTTCTCATATGATACTAATAAGGTTACAATAATTGATAAACATGGTAGTAAAATTAATTTACCTTTAATGCATAAACTTAAATTAGCCTACAAAATTTTAGATAAAATTAAAATCATATAAATTGGAGAGAAATGAAATTATATTGGAAAGAAAAGAAAAAAGGATTTGACCTAATAGTTGAGAATGACGAAGGAGAGACTTTTTCTGTTGGAGGGGTTAGAGAAACTAAAAGAGGTATTGAAGCATTAGCTAAAACTACAGGTTATGATCCAGGAAGAGCTATTAAGGGACTACAAAGTTTTGAAGAAGGCAGAACATTCGTTGAACAGTTTGAACCCTGGAAAGAATTCTTCCCAGGAGAGTTGTTAGAATTAGAAGNTAATATAAATTCTAAATCTGATGAATGATTCAAAACCTTTAGATGGTTCAATTTTAAACGAACTTTCCAAGTATGATTCTGCAACTGTTCAAAACGCAGCCATTCTTGTTCAAGGATACTCTAATCACTCAGATGATTATAGTGACCCTACTCTTAAACAGTATGTTGAATCGAAAAAAACTATTGTTGGATATGCACTAACATCAAAATGGACACCTTTGTATGAAAAAGAACACATAAATGATAATAAGTTAGATTTTCTTGATAATATTTTTAAGATGAAAATCCCAGTTATTCCTGTTCTCTCCGATGTTGAATCTCTACCAAATAGAGGAGCTATTATGGGAGATGGGATGGCTTATCAAATGAAGTCATTGGGCAGTGTGGGAGTTGTTGTTGGTGGAAACGCTAGAGATATCAAGGGTATAAAAGATGCGGGATTACCATTATGGGCAACCGGACATGTACCAGGGCATGGACCATTCCAAATGATTGAACATGGAACCACAGTAGAAGTAGCAGATCTAAAAATTAATCAAGGAGATATTTTAGTATGCGACTATGATGGAATAACTAGAATTGAAATAAATATAGTAAACGATGTGATCAAAATGTGTAAAGAAGTAAGAAAAAAAGAGAAAAAATTACACAAATATTTTTCCGAAAAAGTTTCTAGAAGTGATTGGGAAAATTGGAAAAAAGAATCAAGTATTTAAACTATTTTGACCTCAATATTTTCATTGTTCACATTTTGAAATTCTACCAATTTAGCTCCAGAACAATTCTTTAAGTCTTCTATAAATAATTCTATATTTTTTCTGTTATTCGAGTTAGTAATAATTGTTAGTTTATCAAGAGTAGAATTTAGACTTAATCCTTTTTCAGATTTAGCTTTTCTAACCAAACCAATTATTTTACATGCAGTAGGAAATAGTTCATTAAATTTAGTATTAGTATATTTTTCTATCTCTTTTGATTTAGGCCAGTGGTATAAGTGTATTGACTCTGAATCGGTTTCTTCTGCAAAAACCCAGCTCCAAACCTCGTCTGTAATAGTTGGTAAAAAAGGAGAGAACATTCTTAAGATAATATTTAGTGTGATTCTCAATGTTAATATTGCTGAAGATTGCTCTGATTCATTATTAACATTTCTTGCACGTAATTTTACAATCTCTATATAGTTGTCAGTGAATGAATTCCAAAAAAACTTCTCTATTTCTTGAAGTGCAATTGAAAACTCAAATTCTTCATATGCTTTAGTTGCAATTTCATAAGTTTTATTTAATTCAAATAAAAAAGACTTATCAAGATCATTTGTGATTTTTTCACCTTTAGTAGAATGAGATAAAACGAATTTTGATGCATTAAAAATTTTATTGACTAGTTTTGATCCTACCTTAAAAATTGATTCATCATTTGCAGCATCAGCACCCAATCTAAAAGATGCTGCCCAATATCTAACTGAATCAGAACCAAACTTATCTATAGATTCAATTGGAGTAACTACGTTACCTTTTGATTTTGACATTTTTTTTCTGTCTGGATCTAATACCCAACCTGAAATAACTATATTTCTCCAAGGTATATTTGAATTATGTAATAAAGCTTTTACAATAGTATAAAAAGCCCAAGTTCGAATTATTTCATGACTTTGGGGTCTTATATCCATAGGAAATAAATCATGAGTTTCATCTTCATTATCCCCCCATTTAGTAACAATTTGAGGTGATAATGAAGAGGTAAACCAAGTATCAAATACATCAACTTCAGCTATAAACCCTCCAGGCATATTTCTTTGAGATTCATTATATCCGGAAGGAGTACTTATTTGTGGATCAATTGGTAATTCATCTTCATTAGGCAAAATTGGATTATTGTAGTTTGGGAGATTTTTATTATCTAAAGGATACCAAACTGGGATTGGAACACCAAAATATCTCTGTCTTGATATACACCAATCTGAATTAAGATTATTCGTCCAATTTTCAAACCTTTTGTACATAAAGCTTGGATGCCATGAAATACTTTTACCGGCATCAATTAAATCATTTTTTTTATCTAATAATCTTACAAACCATTGTCTTGTCGTTAAGTATTCTAAAGGATTATCGCCTTTTTCATAGTATCTAACCTGATGACTTATTTCTCTTGGGTTTTTAACAAGTGGTATAGTATCACCTAAAACTGAGTTTTGTTTGTCAGACAAAATTTCAACCATTATTTTTTTAACAGTAGGGGTTCGCTTACCAATGATCAAACTATAATTTTTATTAGCTAAGCTAGGATTCTTAGACTCCCACCCCTCGGCCCCAAATTCTCTATAGATAATCCTCCCATTTTTCCCTATTATTTGCCTAAGTTTCAGTGAATAATCCTTCCACCATTGAACATCTGTTTGATCACCAAATGTACAAACCATCAATATTCCAGTTCCCTTTTCAGGGTCAACCTCAGTACTAGAAAAAATAGGCACTTTAGAAAAAAATGCAGGAGTTATTGCACTTTCTCCAAATAAATGTTTATACCTTACATCATCGGGATGGGCAGTGACTCCAACACAAGCAGCAAGTAATTCTGGTCGAGTAGTAGAAATAATAAAACTTTCATTGTCTGTTTTATCTACAATAAATTCAATATCATGATAAGCTCCAGCCTTTTCCCTATCCTCTACTTCAGCTTGCGCAACGGCTGTTTGATAATCTACATCCCACATTGTTGGAGATTCAACTTGATATATATGTTTTTTTTGAAATAAGTCTAAAAAGCTTCTTTGGGCAATCCTTCTACTTTTATCATCAATGGTAGTATATAAATCGCTCCAGTCAATTGAATATCCCATCCTTTCAAATACTTCCTTAAATGCTTGCTCATCTTGCATAGTAACTAGAGAACACATTTCTATAAAATTTTGCCTGCTTATGATTAATTGATGTTTTTTCTTTATACCCAATCTCTCTTTCTCTTTTTCAACATCTAAATTTTCAATATAAGGTATATTTGGTTCGGCTCTTACACCAAAATAATTTTGTACTCTTCTTTCAGTAGGCAATCCATTATCATCCCATCCCATTGGATAAACAACATTATACCCTCTCATTCTCTTGTATCTTGCTATGAGATCTTGATGAGTATAAGAGAAAATATGTCCGATATGAAGCGAGCCGCTTACAGTTGGAGGAGGCGAATCAATGACAAAATTGTCTTTTCTTTCATTATTTTTTTTTCTGGAATGTACTTTAAGTTTATTCCATTGTTCACGCCAATAAGTTTCTCGATTATTGACATCGAAAAACTTACTTATTTTACTTAAATCAATTGATTTCATTATCTTGGTTTAGAAATTTATAATTTATATATTATATTTATTATTTTTAACTATTACTGATTTTATTTCTTAATATTTTACTATTTTTAATCTGTTGTAGTTTTATTAAACCTTGTTTTGTATCACTTGCTATCCTAGCTGGATCTGAGTTTTGTAATCTCAATTTAAATAACCAATATATAAATGATTCCTCGTCACTAATAGTAAATGATGTATTCAATATATCTATTTGATATTCCATCCTAAATATTTGCCAAAGATGCTCTCTTGTATCTCCGTAAATGATGTTGTAAACAGAGTTTATTTCTTCTTCATTTGACAATATTCCTGCGGATATTATTTTTTTTACTTGTGAATCTTCAACAGATGAAATAAGTGCTTGTTCAACAATNACTCCATAAAAGTATGACAAATGCGCTCTATACTTTTCATACCCAAGTAAATCTTTCAATTCTTTTTCTGGTATATCTCCATCACTCCCGGATTCTATTATCCAATTCCAAAATTTTTCATATTTCGACAAATATTTTGATTGACTGGCAATTCTTACAGCTAATGTTTTCCAATTGAATGCTTCTCCACCTATAAGATAGTTTATTTGATTGGTTGAAAATTTTTCTTTTGATAGGCCCCAATCTCTTATCACATCAAACAATAATTTTTGCCAATTTTCACAATCTTTACTGATATTTTCATCAAGTCGAAAAATAACTTTTTCAATCATTTTTTGATCTGATAAATATATTAACTCATTATTTTTTATTTTTTCTCTGGTCTCTTTCAATTTTTCTTCTTTCAGAGCGTGATAATTTTCTTCCTGTTGAGGAGTGGGTGGGAATATTAGAAAGACTCGAAACATGAGTTGATTTTGTGGTGGTATTAGCATTCTCCATAACTGATGGTTCATTGGCTAATTTACCTACTCTATCGCCTTTATTTCCATATGCAGAGGCATTAAATAACAGCATACTTACGTTACTTCGTATAGTGTCATTGAGGTTTGTAAACATAGCGAAACCTGTTCTTTTGTAAGCAACTAATGGGTCTCTTTGGCCTGCTGCTTCCAGTCCAATACCCTGCCTCATATTATCCATTGAGGTCAAATGTTCAACCCAATTTTCATCTATAGACCTCAACAAAACTGCTTTAGAAAATTCACTAATTATTTTTTCCCCAATATTCTCTTTTCTAGATAAATANAGTTTTTCCGAAAATTTGTATAAAAATAACTTCAAATCTTCCTTGTTATCTGAATTAGTTTGAATTTCTTCCTCAGTAATCTCACTATTTGGGATAATTCTAGTTATATCTCTATAAAAGTTTGAGTCTATTTCATTCATTTCATTAACTAATATATCTATTTCTTCTTTCAAATAATTTATTAGTATTTCATCAACATTTTCTCCAGACAATGCTTGATCTCTAAGTTTATAAATAACATCTCTTTGAGTATTCATAACATCATCATAATCTACTAGATATTTCCTTATTTCAAAATTTTGAGCTTCAACTTTAGTTTGTGCAGTTTCTACGGATTTTGAAACAATTCTATTTTCAATTGGGATATGCTCTTCCCAACGAAAAAGATTCATAGCACCCTTTATTCTATCCCCACCAAATCTCTTCACAACTTCATCTTCAGTTGAAAGGTAAAATTGAGTTTCCCCAGGATCCCCTTGTCTACCACATCTACCCCTAAGCTGGTTGTCTATTCTTCTAGACTCATGCCTCTCTGTGCCAATAACAAATAAGCCTCCATTTTCAACAACAAAATTGTGATTTTTTTCCCAATCTTCATCAGAAATTTTTTCATTTTCAGGCTTNCCCCCAAGAATTATATCTGTTCCTCTTCCAGCCATATTGGTGGCGACAGTAACGGCCCCAGGCATACCCGCTTCTTCAATAATTTGTGCTTCTTTTTCGTGAAATTTAGCATTAAGAACATTATGTAAAATATTATTTTTTTTCAGCAAATTAGATAAATGCTCAGATTTTTCTATTGTTGTAGTACCTATCAAAACAGGCCTTGATAGTTTATTTAATTCGCTAACTTTTTCTACTATTGCATTCCACTTAGCNTTTTCGTTTATATATATAAAATCACCATTATCAACTCTTTGGCTTTGTTTATTTGTTGGTATTTCAATAACCTCTAGGCCGTAAATTTTTTCCATTTCCTCAGCTTCTGTACTTGCAGTCCCAGTCATACCTGACAATTTTGAATACATCCTAAAATAATTTTGTAAAGTTATAGTTGCATAAGTAATAGACTCCCTTTGTATCGACACACTTTCTTTTGCCTCTAAAGCTTGATGAAGGCCATCAGAAAATCTCCTCCCGGTCATTAGTCTTCCAGTAAACTCATCCACAATTATTATTTGGTTATTTTGCAAAACATATTCTCTATTTTTTTCATAAACAAATTCAGCTCTTATGGCATTTTCAGCAAAATGAGATAATACATTATTTTCAGGAGAATATAGGTTTTTTATGCCTAATATATCTTCAATATTTTTTATCCCAATTTCAGTTAGAGAAATATTTTTTCGCTTTTCCTCTATTTCAAAATCTCTACCGTTCTGTAATCTTTTAGCTAATCTAGCAAATCTTTTATATTCACCAGTTTGCTCTTTTGCTGGCCCTGAAATTATTAATGGAGTTCTAGCCTCATCAATTAAGATATTATCCACCTCATCAACTATTGCAAAATTTCTAGATTTCTGAACCTTATTATCATAATTTTCAACCATATTATCCCTAAGGTAGTCAAAGCCAAATTCATTATTTGTGCCATATGTGATGTCACATTCATAAGCTTGTTTTCGAGAACATACATAAAATGAGCCTTCCACTTCCAAATCTTCCATAGTATTATCTTCAGAAATTAATATATATGATTTATTATTCTGCAAGCAACCAACAGATAATCCCAAAAATTGATAAATTTTTCCCATCCATTCAGCATCTCTTTTAGCTAAATAATCATTTACGGTAATTAGATGGACTCCTTCACCAGATAAGGCGTTTAAATAAGTTGGCAAGGTAGCCACTAATGTTTTACCCTCCCCGGTTCTCATCTCAGCAATCTTGCNTTGATGAAGTATAATTCCACCTATGATTTGCACATCAAAATGCCGCATACCTAAGACTCTTTTTGCTGCTTCTCGAACTAATGAAAAAGCTTCAGGTAAAATTATGTCTAAAGAAGACTCTTTTTTAATGTCAGCTCTTAATTTATTTGTATAATTTTTCAGATCATTTTCAGTTAGAGAATTAAACTTCTCTTCTAAATTATTAACTTTATCTAGAATTGGATTAAGTTTTTCTAATGCTTTTTCGTTAGAATCACCTAATAATTTATTTAGGATATTNAACATAATATTATTGTAAATGAAAAATATTTAACATGGTTGTTATTATCTTTAAATGTAAAAAGATTAATGGGTAAATAGCTGTCCTACTGATTGACCTTCATGAATTCTTCTTATGGCTTCACCCAACAAAGGAGCAATTGATATAACCTTAATTTTTTCATGCATTTTATCAGTGTGTACAGGAACCGTGTCTGTTACAACAAATTCTTTTATATATTCATTTTTTACCAACTTGCCAGCTGAATCACCCGGCAATACTCCGTGAGTAGCAACAGCATATATATCCATACCTCCAGCCTTATGAATAGCTTCCGCAGCTGCTATCATTGTTCCTCCACTGCTAATTTCATCATCAAATAATATTATATTCTTGGAATCAACTTCACCAATTACATTTAGACTTTGAACTTTATCGTCATTTCCTATTCTTCTTTTTTCAACAATTGCTAATGGCACATTAATCCAATTAGCAAAATCACGAGCTTTTTTGGATATACCTATATCAGTAGCTACGACCACACAATTTTGTATGTCCTTATCCTTAAAATATTTTACTAAGTTAGGCATCGCTGTTAATTCATCAACAGGCACCTTAAAAAATCCTTGAACTTGACCTGCATGTAAATCAACCATCACAACTCTGTCTGCTCCAGCTGTTTCAAGCAAATCAGCAACTAGCCTTCCAGTAATTGGTACTCTTGGTTGATCTTTTTTATCTGTTCTAGCATAACTATAAAATGGTACTACAGCGGTTATTCTTCCTGCTGAAGCTCGTTTAGCAGCATCAATCATTATCAATAATTCCATAATGTTGTCATTAACTGGCTCAACGGTAGATTGAAGTANAAATACATCCTTCTGTCGGACATTTTCTAAAATTTTCACAAAAGTATTATCGTTGGCAAACTTAAAAACTTCAATTTTTCCAACATCTTGATCTAAATATTTACAAATATCTTCAACTAAAGTATTGTGAGAGTTACCAGAAAAAATTACAGGTTTCCCATTAAATCCATTCATTATTATTACCTCGTACTTAAAAAATCTTTTAACTGATGAAATAACTGACAATATTTAATCTATCATTTATAGAAATTAATGTAAAACAATAAACTCTCCCATATACTAAATTGAAAATAAAGTTTAAAATTTAAATATAAAAATTTATCTTATAAGGAAATTATGGAATTATACTTAGCTACACCAAGAGGTTTTTGCGCAGGAGTAGATTTAGCCGTTGATATTGTTAAAATTGCTATAGAAAAATATGGAAAACCTGTATATGTTAAGCATCAAATTGTACATAATCCAAAGGTAGTTGATGATGTTGAAAAAATGGGAGCAATAACTGTCGATCAAGTTAATGAAGTTCCTGATAACTCAGTAGTTGTATTTAGTGCCCATGGTTCGCCACCTGAAGATTACGATAATGCAAAAAAGAAAAACTTAACTGTTCTTGATGCTACATGCCCATTAGTCACAAGAGTACACAACGAAGCCAAAAAATATAAAAAAGAAGGAAAAAAAATTATTCTAGTTGGGCACAAAGGTCATCAAGAGGTAATAGGTACTACTGGTCAATCGGATATGAAGCTTATTGATGATCGAGATGAATGGGTTTTACCAAAATATAAAACTAATGAACAAATAGCAGTATTAACTCAAACAACTCTTTCCGTTGATGATACATCAAAAACTATAAAAAAAATTCTAGAATCAAACCCTAGTGCAATCATTCGAAATGATATTTGCTATGCTACAACCAATCGACAACAAGCCGCTATTGAGTTAGCAGACTTAACAGAGTTAGTATTGGTTATAGGTGCTAGTAATAGCTCTAATTGTAATAGATTACGAGATGTAGCCTTAAAAAAGGGCGTACCAGCTTACCTGATTAATGGCCCAGAGGAGCTCGATTTAAATTGGATAAAAAATGTGAAAAAAATTGGAATAACTTCAGGCGCATCTACACCTGAAAAACAAGTTCAGTCTGTAATTAAAGCTATCAATCCAAAAAAAATACATGATGTTGGACCTGGAGAAAGAAAAACAATTTTTTCACTCCCAAAAAAAGTAAAAGAAGTTTTTACTGAGGGAAATAAATGAAAATAGTTTCTGTCGAATGTTTAGTTTTAGATGAACAATACCCTTATGTTGTAATAAACACGGATGAAGGAATAATTGGATTTGGAGAATGTTTTAGAAGAGCCCCTTATGTCACTAAAGCTGTTGTTGAAACTGTTTTTGCTCCCCTAGTAATAGGTAAATCCCCTTATAAAAATAATGAAATTTGGAATGACATGCTTAATTCTGGTGCTACAATGGGACCTCTTGGTACTCTATTAACTGCAGCTTCTGGAATTGATATTGCATTGTGGGATATTAAAGGGAAAGCACTCCAGCAACCATTACATAAATTACTGGGTGGTAAACAAAAAGATAANATTCCTTTATATGCTAGTTCTCTTAGAAGAGATCTAACTCCTAAAGAAGAAGCTAAAAGAGTTGGAAAGTTTTTTGATAAAGGTTACAGCGCTTACAAAATGCATTCTGCCAATCCTTCAAAAATAGATGACATAGTCAATGATAATACAATAAATACTGTCAAAGAAATTAGGAAAGAACTAGGAAATCAGGTAGAAATCATGGTGGATGTTAATGGTGCTTACTCTGTAACACATGCTATAGAAATAGGTAAACAACTTGAAGACTTAAATGTTTTTCATTTTGAGGAGCCCGTGCATTCTATGAGAGACATGGAAGGTTTATCGAAAATTTCAGAAAAATTAGATATTTCAATTGCTGCTGGAGAAAATGCGTTTACAAGATGGGAACATATGCGATTGCTGGAATATGGTAAGCCAGATATTATGCAACCTGACGTAGTTAAAGTAGGAGGAATAACTGAACACTTAAGAATAGAAAGTGCTCTCGCATCTAAAAATGCTATATTAACTACACATAATACTCAACCATATGGATCAACTGCTGCCCATGCTCACATAATTTCAACTAGTAATAATTATCCTTATTTTCAAGAATATAATATTGAAAAAGTATCAATTAAAGATAATGATTCGATTCTAGACGAAAAATTTGCACCGATTGATGGTTCAATTAAAGTACCAGATTCACCAGGCTTAGGATTAGCATACAACCTCAATAGGATGAGAGAAAGATCTGTTGATAAGCCTACGAAATTAGTAGATCCTAGAAAATAATTTATGAAAAACACAAGAATCACAGCTNTCTTAGCATTATTGATTTTTGTAGTATTAATTTCTTGCTCAAGCCCTAAAAATACTATCGATAAAGTAAATCGAATACAAGAAAATTATCCTGTCAACTGCGAAAATTGGGATGGTAAAATTTTTGAAAAAATAAAAGTAAAAGTTTTTTTTATGAATAACTCTAGTAAAGTTTTGTACACTGAGCTTGCGGATGAGAGCCAAGAGATATCTACTGGTCTAATGTGCAGGAAAGAAATAGCTGAGTCTTCAGGCATGCTATTTGAATTTCAAGAAGAGCAAAATATTGGATTTTGGATGTTTAATGTTAATTTTCCTATAGATATTTTATATCTTATAAAAAAAGATGATAAATTACACATCATAGATTTTAAAACAATGAAGCCATGTAATAATTATGAAAAAATCTCATATATTGAATATGAGAATAAATGTAGATCAGAATCGGTAAATTACAAGCCCAAAAAAATGTATAATTATGCTTTAGAAATAAATAAAAGCTCACTAAATATTGAGAACATAGCTTATATAAAGATTCTTGGTTCCAAATAACCGAAAGAAAACTATATTGCAAAAAAACAACCACAATAGATTACTCCTTATTATTACTGATGGACTTGGATTTAACCCAACCACATCAAAAAAAATAATAGTAAAAGTATGGGATAATTTATCTTCTGGAGAAAAAAGCGAACTTTTTGAATTGTATAACAAAAATAATTTAGATGAAAATTTATATCTTGCTCCATTATACCCAATTTCTTCTGAAATTTTTGAAGAAAATCACACTTTAGATTTTATGAATAATAATCTAGAAAAAATTATAAATATACGTTCAGAAATCCCAAAATCTATTTTAAATAAAATAAATAAAAAAATATATGACATTTCAGAAGAGTATAAATATGTGCCATGGGCCTCTAAGTGTGAAAATTTGGCACAAATTAGAAATAATAATTACTCCATACCCACTAAAGCCTCAGGAATATGGGTTGGATACGAAGATATTAAACCAACAGTTCAAGGTAATTCAGAAACTGGACATCAGCAAATAGGAAATTTATCACTTGCTAGTCAAATTCCCTTAGAAATTTCTGAATCTATCAAAAATAAAAGTTTTTACGAAAACTCTAGTCTAAATTCATGTATCAATGAAGCTATACAAAATAATACTAAAATTAATTTCTCTTTTCTNCTNTCAGGAACAAAAGGATCGAATGNAAGAGTTCATAGNGCATGGAACCATNTNGAAGCTTTTCTAAAATTAGTATTTNTTNAACANAANCTTCCTCCNGAAAAACTTCAGATGCAGGCTATTCTTGATGGTAGAGATTCAGGGAATTTTAGTTCNGTNAAAAATTCGGATGANGAGGAAGGTTTTTTATATAAATTAAAAAATTTACTAGAAAAGTANAAAGCAATTGAAAGCCTTTGCTGGATAGTAGGAAGATCNTCAGCTATGGATAGAGACTTCAGAGAGGAAGCGGCTTATTCTGACTTCATGCACTTAACNGGGAAAAAATTNCANCCNGCAAAAAGTNTTTCNGATGTAATTAGTTTTATTNAATCCTNTCACTTAAGCGGAACAAACGATCAAAGTATTCCACCGATATCAATACTAAGANACAATAAAANGGTTCCAATTATTGATACTAATGACTCATTCATAAATCTCAACTTTAGGTCTGACCGACAAAGGATTAAGACAGCATGGCTGTCAGATTCCAAAAAATATTTGCTGAATGAAGCAAAAAACAGAGGTAAAAATTGGAAAGCAGATTGGTTAGAACATGGACTAAAATTAAATATATGCACAATAGCTGAGTATGACCCTTATTTTGAGGAAAAATCTCATGTAAAGGTGGCATATAAAACAGAGCCTCTTGATGATAATTTACTATATCAATGGAAAAGCCTTACGCAAAATAAAACATATGCTCTAATAGGAGAAAGCGTTAAGGCATCTCACGTTGGATATTTTATTAGGGGTAGAAGAGAAAAAATTGAAGATGCAATAGAATATAGAAAAATTATACCGTCACATAGCGTTTCAGATGGCGTAAATTCTGACACTGACTTTTTTCTATTCCCNGAAATGAGNAATAANGAGATAACTGATGAAGTNATATCAACAATTGAATCAACNGNNCATAACTTAATAATCTGTAATCTTGCTTCAACTGACATGATCGGACATTGTATGCCAGAAAAATATGAAGAAGCCAAAATAGCCTATAAATCAGTAGAAAAATCAATTCGCTCAATGCTGGAGGCAGCCAAAGCAAAAAACATTCCCATTATTATTACCTCAGATCACGGAAATATCGAAGATCATGATTCATCACATAGCGCTAATGAAGTACTTACAACTATAATTTTGAATAAAAAAACAAAATTAAGCCATTTTCCAGCTAGACTATATGATATTGGACCTACAATTCTTGAGATTTTTGGAATAAAAAATCCTACAATAAATAAGCTAAATCGAGATAAAAAATTCCTGGGTAAAAGTATTGTAAAGTTTACTTAATTAGCCAAGACTGACTATTACCAAGCCGTTTCTCCGCCATCTACTATCAGCTCAGTACCTGTTACCCATGATGATTCGTCTGAAGCTAGATAAAGTATCCCGTAGGCAATGTCTTCGGGTAAACCTAACCTACCTAGTGGAGTCATATTTAGACGATAATCTCTTATTTCTTTCTGTGAATGAATATCTAAAGTCATTGGTGTATCTGTAAAACCAGGGTGAATAGAATTAACTCTAATATTATCTTTACCATATTGAACGGCAGCTCCCTTACTAAATGTTCTAGCTGCACCTTTCGAAGCATGATAGGCTGCGCCTCCAGGAGAGCCTACGATACCAAATATTGAAGAAACGTTTATAATCGATCCCCCTCCAACATTTCTCATATGAGGAATTACCACTCTAGTTCCAAGCATAATTGCGGTAGAATTAACAGCAAAAACATCATTCCAATTACTTAATGTTGTTTCCTCTACTACAGCTCTACCTTTAGCCCCAGAAAGACCAGCATTATTAACTAATATATCTATTTTGCCCCATTTCTTTATTACTTCATCAACTAATTGATCCCATTCTTTTTCGTTGGCTACATTAATTTTTATAAATATTGCATTTCCATTATTTAAATTAATTTCATCCTGAAGAATTTTACCTTTATCTGTATCCAAGTCTGCAATCACAACCTTTGATCCTTCATCAGAGAATATCCTAGTTGTTGCCTCACCAATGCCAGAAGCACCCCCTGTAATAATCGAAACTTTGTCTTTTAACCTTAAACTCATATATAACTCCATAACTTAGATATCTCTAAATTATCACAGTTTGTTATTTTTCATAAACATTTCAGCAATAAAAAAAAATAATTTTACATATTATAGTATTAATATGTTATTTTTCAGACGTAAAAATAAAAAACCAATATATTATGGATGGTGGGTTGCAATAGCCGGATCTTTCAATATGATGATAAGTTCAGGGCCAACCTTTCAAGCTGCTAGTACTCTATTTAGAGCAATAGAAGATGAATTTGGCTGGTCTAGAGCATTAGTATCAGGAGTAGCTTCATTTGGCAGGTTTGGCGGGGCACTATTTGGGCCACTTGAGGGATGGCTAACTGACAAATTCGGTTCAGGAAAAATGGTATTATTTGGATTTACTTTTGCAGGAATCGGTATGATAATTTTTTCAAAAATTTCAGGTCCTGCAATGTATTATTTTTCATTTTTCATTGTTTCACTAGGATTCTCTCTTGGAGGATTTGTACCTTCAATGCACTCTGTAAACTCGTGGATGTCAAAAAGAAGAGCTACCGGAATGGCTATAGTTATATCGGGATCAAGCTTAGGTGGNTTATTTGTACCNTTAATTGTNTGGANTATTAATAATCATGGATGGAGAGAAACAACNTTGTTTATTGGAATAATTTCTATANTAGCNGGACCACCNTTATCTTTNNTNATTGGNAAAAAAAATCAAAATAATGTTCAAATAANTAATANTAANAATGATAAANAATCTCNGTCTNATGANAATTATNTTTACCAGTATGATTTTAAACCTAATGAGGCTATTAAAACTCGAGGCTTTTGGGGTATTTCTATTACGCATACATTCACAAATCTTTCAGTNGGNGCAATATCAGCACATATATTTTTTCAACTAACAGATAATAATGGAGCAAATTTAACTGACGCACTTGCATCAACAATTTTACCCATCATGGCTTTTACCTCATTCTTGTTTCAAATGATTGGTGGATTGATAGGTGATAAATTTAACAAAAGAAAAGTATTACCGTTTTTAATACTTATACAAGGTTCATCATTAATTGTTTTAGGAATGGCAAACTCATATATTGAAAGTGTTATTTTTGGAGTTTTATGGGGTATTGGATTTGGAGCAAGAACACCAATGCTTCACGCACTCAGAGGAGAATATTTTGGCAGAAAACATTTTGGTATGATTTTGGGTATGTCTAGCTTTCCTATGATGCTTGGGATGATGATTTCTCCAGTAATTGTGGGTAGAATATATGATATACATAAAAGTTATGTAGGAGTTCTNTACTTCTTNGGNTTAACTTGTGTTATNGCGTCAATAACAATTTTGTTTGCATCAAAGCCAAAACCACCAAATATAGGAACATATGAAAATGAAAAATAATTTATTCACATGCAAGATATGTAATTATAAAATCTACTCAAAATTTATTCCAGCAACTAAACCTAGTTGTCCTACATGTGGCGGAGATGTTGAACTAAATAAAAATGTTATTGAAAAAAAACTTGTTTCTTTGTGCCAAACTTGTCATGCAGAAAATCCTCTGTACGAATCTGACTTATGTGAAAAGAATAACTGTGGAAAAGTTTCAAGTTATTGGAGTGGNAAAAAANATATTGCTCAAGANAATAAAAAACCATTCGAAAACAATAAAGTTTTATATAAATCTTCTAGAGGACCTGAGGGTGGTACTATCCCAAGATGGAAAAATTGATTAATTTAGATATGAAATTTTTCATAATGTAGAGATAACAAGTTTTCACCCCAGTCATTCTTAATATCACGAATTACTGTGTGAATGTGATTCGAATCATTTTGAGTATTGTCATACTCTATTATGAATTCAGGATGATAAATAGAATAATAGTGAGGTTTTTTTGGAGAAATGGATCCAGCCCAAGCAAATCTCGTCTGTTCTAAATTAGATAATTTTTCAATATATTCATTAAAGACAAGATTGTTAAATCTACTAAAATAATGACTTATTAATGTTTTTAATAATAATTTTTGAGAATCAAATAACGAGCTATATTTAATTCCATCTTCAATGTGAAATTTCTTAACATGAATTACATTTTGAGTAATTATGTCTGCTGGGGCATTTTCGTGTAATATTGCTTTTGTAGACTGATGAAAATTCATAGATTTTATAAAACTTCTAGCTAGATTTTCTTCTTTCAGAAGAGTCTTTTCACCTTTTCTTTTACCATGTAAGATTTCCGCAGGATTTGCACCAAAAAAACTAGGAAGAAAAGATATGAATTTTGATGAAAAGTTAACAGTTATTAGAATATGGTGACCATTTACTCTTATACCCCATGGAGTGCCATCATTATTAGGGTCACCAAAAATAGCAAAATAATATATACCGCTATCTCTAATCCAATGATTTTTTTCACCCTGAAGTTTTTCCCATTCATAAAGTATTTTCTCTAATTCTATTATCTCTTTAAACGTTTGATGACCCATCTCACTAAGCAATAATTTAATTATATTAAAAGCCATATTTTGTTGACCTTCGTTCATCTCTGATATAGTTAGTCCATACTTCTTAATTGGTGTGTAATGCCAATTAAATCTTTCTTTATCGGAAAAAGAAAAAAATAATTTTTCTTTTTGAGAAGAGGTTAAAATATCAATAAAGTTTAGAGCCCTAGCGCATAGCTCTTTAGTGAATTTTTTTGAAATATCTATTTTCATAATGTAAAAATTGATTGATTTATTCTTTCCAACTTATAACATTAATGAATATTATCAAATAAGTTAAAGGGCTAAATATGAGTAAATATTATGACAACTCAATAATTCCTGATTTCCTAAAGAGAAAGTTTAATGTTTATGACAGGATAAATAAATTAGGTATTGACTTAGGTACATTTAGTGAAAATGTAAAAACTTTAAAAGATTCTGAAATCTGTACAGAAATTTTTCATGAATCAGGATTAGTTTATCTTTCAGGTCATGGATACGGACCGGGTCAGATGTATGATGATAAATCAAGGATAACTGAAGGTCAAAAAGCAGCAGAATGGATAGCTAATTCTATGATAAGGCGATTGCATTGGGCAATTACATGCGGGGGTGAAGGTGGAGACTTAAATGATGTTTTATACACAGTAAAAGCAATTGGCATGGTGGTTTCTACAGATGTTGCTTTTGATGGAGCACCATCGGTGATGAATGGTTTTTCTAGAAGATGGCAATCCGTTTTTGGTGGAGGTAAGGGTGAATTCTCTAAAAATGGACTTGATACAAGTTTCTCTGGAGTTCATGCTAGGAGTGCAATCGGAGGATTTACTGGAAGATTTTCTATAGAACCAGAAATTATAGTTGCAATACCTCCTGATTTGTCGAAAGAGATTATAAAAAACAGAGGCTGGATACTTCCTTTATCTCCAGAAGCATATGAGAAGATAGCTAAAAAATGAAAATACTTATCTCAGGAAGCAGCGGCCTAATAGGTAAATCCATAACTGAATTTTTAGGTTCAAAAAAGCATGAAATATTTATTCTCACGAGAAATAATAAAGAAAAAAGCAAAAATTCAATTTTTTGGGATCCTTACAAAAATATAATTGATTTAAGTAAAATTGAAAATTTTGATGTTTTTATAAATCTAAATGGAAGTTCTATTGCAAAAATCATGATGTTGGGAAGAATAAAATTTGGATCAAAAAAATCTATCTATAACAGTAGAATAATCTCAACAAAATTCCTTAGAAACTGTATAGAAAAATTATCTAATCCACCAAAATTATATATAACAGCATCAGCATGCGGATATTATGGTNATAGAGGAAATTCAGTTGTTGANGAAAATTCGAAACCTGGCTTAGGCTTTCTTTCTGATACTGCTAAAATATGGGAAAATATTGCAATACCTGATAAAAAAAATGTAAGAGTTGTAAACTTACGATTAGGTTTAGTTATTACTAAAAATGGCGGAATAATAAAATCATCTAAACTTATATATAAATCTTATCTAGGTGGCAAGTATGGAAATGGTAATCAATGGTGGCCATGGATATCTATGAAAGATACAATTAGAGCAGTAGAACATATAATCAATAATAAAAGTATAAATGGACCAGTAAATTTAGTATCTCCCAAATTGATAAGAAATAAAGATTTTGTAAAAGAATTATCTCTTTACTTTAAAAAACCTACTTTACTGAATTTACCAAGTTATATTATAAAAATCTTTTTTGGAGAAATAGCCGATGAAGCATTACTAAGCAGCCAGAAAGTTCTANCAAAAAAGCTATCTGAAAATAACTTTTCATGGAGCCATCCATATTTAGAACAAGCTTTAAGAGATAATTAGGAATTTTCCTTAATCATTTTTCTCAAAACAAAAGGAAGAAGACCGCCATTTTTATAGTATTCATTTTCAATAGCTGTATCAATTCTTACAAGCACATTAAATTTTTTTGTTTTTCCAGAAACTGTTTTAGCATGAATTTCAATAATTGATCTTGGTTCTACCTCATTTGCAACATTTGGTATATCGTAAAACTCACTACCATCNAGTTCTAAGGATTNCATTGATTGATTATCNATAAATTGAAGTGGTAAAACACCCATCCCAACAAGATTTGATCTATGAATACGTTCATAGCTTTCTGCTATAACTGCTCTTACTCCAAGTAACATGGGGCCCTTTGCAGCCCAATCTCTTGAGCTTCCAGTACCATATTCTTTTCCAGCAAAAATAATTAGTGGAGTATTTTCTAAACGATATTTTTCTGATGCATCAAAAATTCTCATTTTTTCATCTGATGGGAAATGTATAGTCCAGTCGCCTTCCATATCAGGGCATAGATTATTTCTTAGCCTAATATTTCCAAAAGTTCCTCTAACCATTACATCATGGTTTCCTCGCCTTGATCCAAACGAATTATAATCTTTTCGAGCAACATCATTACCGAGAAGAAATTGTCCGGCAGGAGCAGACGGAGGTATAGATCCTGCAGGAGAAATATGATCTGTAGTAACAGAATCAGCAAGACTAACAAGAACCCTAGCACTTAATATTTCATCTTTGGTTTGAGTTNCTTGAGAAAAATTATCAAANTAAGGAGGTTTTTGAATNTAAGTCGAGCTTNANTCCCAATTAAAATTTAAACCTAAAGATGTTTCTAATTTTTTCCATGCCTCAGGACCTTCAATAACTGACGAATACTGTTCATTAAATATTTCAGGTTTAATTGATTTAGNTATTACATCTGAAATCTCATTTTGAGATGGCCAAATATCCTTAAGAAAAATTAAATCTCCATTATCATTAGAACCAATTGGTTCATTTACTAAATCTATATCTACAGTACCAGCTATAGCAAANGCTACNACCAAAATTGGAGAGGCTAAATAATTTGCTTTCACTTGTGGATGAACTCTGCCTTCAAAATTTCTATTACCACTTAATACAGCAGCAACTGTAAGATCATTCTCTGAAACTGTATCAGCAACTGCCTGAGGTAATGGGCCAGAGTTACCAATACATGTTGTACAACCATATCCAACAGTATTAAACCCCATAAAATCTAAATCTTTGCTTAGATTAGCTTGATTTAAGTATTCAGTAACAACTGTTGACCCCGGAGCTAAACTAGACTTAACCCAAGGCCTTCTATTTAAGCCTTTTTCTCTAGCCTTTCTAGCCAAAAGACCTGCACCAACCATAACGTACGGATTCGAAGTATTTGTACAACTAGTAATAGCAGCTATTACAACAGAAGAATTAGAAATTTCTTCTATATTCTTTTCTATATCTATTTCATATTTTTTATCTGTAGAGACATCAAATGATTTAGAAAAGTTTTCACCAATATCCTTTAAGGAAATTTTATCTTGCGGTCTTTTTGGCCCAGCTAAAGACGGAGTCACATCAGACATATCAAAATCTATCGATTGTGAGTATGATGGTTCTGAATTTTTATCATAGAACATAGCATTAGCTTTTGAGAAACTTTCTACCCTATTTATTAAATTGTTATCCCTACCCGTATCTTTCAAATACTTTATTGTTTGATCATCAATTGGGAAAAATCCACATGTAGCACCATACTCAGGAGCCATATTAGCTATAGTTGCACGATCAGCTAAAGGCAATTTATGTAAACTAGGTCCATAAAATTCAACAAACTTTTCTACTACACCTACTGATCTTAGTTTTTCCACGATAGATAAAACTAAATCAGTAGCTGTTGAACCCTCTGGAAGTTCTCCTACAAGTCTAACTCCAACAACTTCAGGTAAAACCATATAATAAGGTTGACCTAACATAACAGCTTCAGCTTCAATACCTCCAACTCCCCATCCAAGTACACCAAGCCCATTAATCATAGTTGTGTGAGAATCAGTACCAACACATGAGTCAAGCATTAAAGAATTTTTATCCGATTCATTATCAAGAAGTATAACCTCTGCTAAATATTCTAAATTTACTTGATGAACAATTCCTGTACTAGGAGGAATAATTCTTAAGTTATTGAAAGCACTTTGAGCCCATTTTAATAATTTATATCTTTCTGTATTTCTTTCAAACTCTCTATCAACATTTAATTTCAGTGAGTCTACATTAGAAAAATTATCCACTTGAACAGAATGATCAATAACCATATCTGATCTTACAATTGGATTAATGATTGAAGGATCTCCACCGATTTCTTTAACTGCATCACGCATTGCAGCAATATCTACTACTACAGGCACACCAGTAAAATCTTGTAATAGTACTCTCCCTGGCATAAATGGAAATTCACTACTTGGCTTAGAATTTGGACGCCAAGAGCTTACTAGTTCAACATGATCTTTAGTAGCTATGCCTCTAGTATGACTTCTCAATACATTTTCTAATAAAACTCTAATTGAGTATGGAGTTTTATTTATCTCAACTAAATTTAGCTTTTCTAATGAGTGTATTGACTCGTAAAAATATTCTTTTTCATTTGATATTATTTTATTTGTGGAATTAAACATAAGTATTTTTTATTGCAAAAAGTTTCTAATCAGATAGTATATTCTATATCATTTTTCAAAAAAAAAATGAAAAATAAATCAAAAATCTTATGCTTAATTATAATCCAGCATCCGTTATAGCTAATAAAACACCGTTTTTTTATGGTTGGGTAATCGTATTTACATCAAGTCTTTCAATGTTTGTAAGAAATGCGGCAGCAACATTAACAATTGCGGTTTTTGTATATCCTATGAGTGAAGATTTAGGCTGGAGTAGGACTCTAATTGTAGGTGCAGCTGCTGCATCTGGAGTAGCATCTATGTTTATATCTCCATTAGCTGGTTGGATTTTACAAAAATTTGGTAGTAAATTTCTAATTTCTATCTCACTCTTTTTACTTGGTTTAGTTATTTTATCAATCAGGTGGACAACTAATCCTATAACCTTTTATCTATTATTTGGAACAGGAAGGTTAATTTTTCAAGCACCACTTCAAATAGGTCCGACTACAGTTGTAGCACAATGGTTTATTAAATTGAGAGGTAGGGCATCTTCTATTCTTGGAGTTTCTCATTCATTAGGAATGGGTTTATTCCCATTATTTGCACAACTATTTATAAATGCTAATAATGGTGATTGGCGAATGGCATGGTTTTGGATAGGTATATCAGTTTGGATTGTAGCACTTCCTCTAACTTTGCTATTACTTATAAATAAACCTGAGGATATAAAAGAATTGCCGGATGGTATTAATAAAACATCAAAAATAAATAGTAAAACAAATACTGAAGAACAATGGAATTTACAAGATGCTGTAAGAACACCCACACTTTGGCTTCTAGCTTTAGCTGGAGGTTTAGTATTCTTTATCCATACTGGAGTTAATATTCATCAAGCAGCCTTTCTTCGAGACTCAGGTATAAGTGCATCTGCTGCAGCTTCGGCATTAGCTATCATGGCTGGAGGTAGTGCAATTGGAAGTATAATTTGGGGCAATTTACTAGATAAATTTTCTGTAAAATTAGTATATTCTCTAGCTGCAGGATGGCTTGGAATTACAGCTTTGCTATTCCTTCAAGTAAGCTCTACTACCTCAGCATTTATAGTTGCAATAATTTTTGGGATTGGTTTAGGAGGTTTGCTTGTGATACCACCGGTAGCAATGGCTCATTATTTTGGTAGACAATCCTTGGGTGCAATCAGAGGTATAACAGAACCTTTTGTAAGTGGCGGACAAGCTATTGGCGCAGTTGCAGCAGGGGTTATTTTTGATATTTCAGGATCATATGATGGGACTTTTCCTGTTTTTACAGTTGCAGCAATAATTGCAATTATACTAATCATTTCAACTAGAAAACCTAAAAAAAATACTAGATAGCGGCACCACCATCAACCGTGATCATTGATCCAGTTATCATTGATGCATCGTCTGATGCTACAAAAAGAAAAGTTTTAGCTATATCTTCAGCTGTTTGCAGTCTTCCTAGAGGAGTATCCTTCAATCTTTTATTATAATTTTCTGGATTTTCAATACTAGTTTCCCAACCATTNGGACTATAATTATTATCATCTCTAATAAAAGGNGTATCTACATGGCCAGGGGAAATTAGTACACANCGAATATCATANTTTGCAAAAGAACTTGCCGCTGATCTTGTTAATCCCATCATACCCATNTTTTGTGANGCATAACCTGGACTTCCNCCTTGNGGNCGAATNGATGCTAAAGAACCTAAGTTCAAAATTACACCATTANTATTTTTTTTCATAAATGGGATNGTGTGTTTAATACCCAAAAAAGATCCAATAAGTCCAACATCTATTATTTCTCTAAATTGGCTCTCAGATTGATCTTCNAAATCAACTCTGAAATTTGCTCCNGCATTATTACATAAAATATTTATAGTTCCAAATTTATCNATTACTTTCTTTATGCAGTTTTTCCAAGAATTAGAATCCTTAACNTTTAATTNTATTGGAATAGCTTCNCCTTTATCATTGATAATTTGATCAGAGACTTTTTTTGCACTTATATAATTTATATCTGCAACTACAACTTTTGCTCCCTCTGCAGAAAAAAGCCTAGCTTGTGCTCCTCCTATTGCTCCTCCCGCTGCTGTTATCAATGCCACTTTATTAATAAGTTTCATATTTACCCTCTTTTTTTACCGCTTCAATCATTGCTTGAATATAACCATTAGCAAATGCTCTACCTCTATGACCCCAATCTGTATCTTGGAAGGTTGAAGGAACATGATCATCTATAAAAAAACTATCATAATCATTTTGATAATAAGTTTTCATAGCTCGATACATGTCTACATGACCAGTATTTATAAATTCCTCATGAAAATCCTCAGGATTAGGAGTAGAAACATTTCTAAAATGAACATAAAAAATTTTCTTTCTTATAAGCATTTCCTCAATAAATTTATAAATATTTTCACCCTTTGAATCAAACATTTCTGCAATAGTGCCCTGACAAAATTCAATACCACAATAATCAGACGGGTAAATATCTAGATATCTTCTATAATTATTGTAACTTCTAAAAATATTAGGTATACCACCTAGTTTTTCGACAGGAGGATCACATGGATGAATCCCTAATTTTATTTTTTCTTCTTCAGCAACAGGCATAATAATTTTTAGCCAATATTCTAAATTTTCCCAAATTTCTTCCTCTTCATACTCTCTATCGTGAGTATTTGGAAAATTTTTTGCTTGTTCATAGTTAAATGCAGTTGCACTAGCACCTCCTCTAATTATCTTAGGTTGTGTTCGCCATACATGAGAAGGCATCCAATTATATCCTAATATTTTTATCCCAGCTCTAGCGATATTTTTCACAGTAATAATCATATTTTCTATTTGCTGATCTCTTCTAGTACCATTAAGCATAATGTGGTCATAGAAGNTTGTTGGGACGTTTTCAAGTGCAGATAAAGATAATCCGTGGCTTTCAATTTTCAGTCTAAGCTTAACTAAATCTCTTAATTCCCAAATACCATTATTTGTAGGTAAACTAGGTGTATTTAATAAAATATCAGTTGCACCAAATTGTTTTGCAAAAATTAAAAATTCATCATTAGGTTCATTAAACTGGCCAAATCCTGTTCTCATATAATTCTCCATCAATTTAAAAAAACAAAATAATTTATAATATTATAAACTAATATTTTTATAAGAATAAATAATGATTATAGATACTCATGCACATATTCATCAACATGATGAACATGAAATACCAGAAATTATTTCTCGGGCATTAGAGTGCGATGTTTCAAAAATAATTACCGCTGGGGTAAATATAACTGATTCAAAATTATCTTTAAAAATCGCTAATAAATATGAAAACGTATATTCAGGTGTAGGTATTCATCCAGAGGAAATCAAATCACCTATAAGCAAAAATGATATAAANGCCCTTAAATCNTTGTCGAAAGAAAATAAGGTAAAAGTTATAAGNGAAATTGGCCTTGATAATCAAAANACTTCTCCNGATATAAAAATTCAAGAAGAAGGTTTTTATGANCAGATCAAACTTGCAAAAGAAGAAAAGTTACCGATAATTTTTCATATTAGAGAAGAGCATAATGATTTTGAAGAATCTTTTGCAAAAGATATAGCAATCAATATTTTTTCAGAGCTCTCAATTGGTGATATTGGTGGAGCCGCCCATTATTTTGCAGGTAAATGGGATTACGCTAAGACTTTATTGGATTTGGGTCTTTTAATATCTTTTGCAAAACCAATAATCTACAACAAATCCCTGCATGAAACTGTTAGTAAAATACCAAGCGATAGAATTATCGTGGAAACTGATTCATACCCACAACATTACAAACCTGATAGATCAAAATGGACTGAGCCTAAAGATATTTCAAATATAGTTAATAAAATTTCCGAAATAAAACAAATTAAAAGAGAATTTATTGAAGAAAAAATACATAATAATTCAATCAAACTACTTAATTTTTAATTATTTCATTTTACTTAGTAACTGATCAACTAATTTATAGATTTCAGAATATAATTCTTCTATTTGATTTTCAGTCATATCGTATGGGTCATCTAATCCCCAATCAATAATTTTCTTGCCATATATTGAAGGACAGCTCTTCGAATCAATCCCACAACCCATAGTTATAACATTATCTGCTCTTATAATAAGCTCATCCGTAAGTTTTCTTGGCTTAACAAATAAGAAGTCATATCCCTTTTTATTCATTATATTTACAACTCTTTTATTAACTTTTTCAGAAGGTTCTGTACCCGCACTATATGCATAGAAGGGTTTATTATATTCTTTTGCTAAAAAGTTGAATATGTATTCTGCCATTTTACTTCTACCTGAGTTATGAACGCATACAAATAAAACATCTATTTTCATAATATATATAAATTACTATTGTAGATTTTGAAGGTGGAAAATACCACCTTCAAAAATATTTTTGTTGCTTTATGAGAGTTATTGGGAGGCAACTCAATAATGCTTAAGGTTTAACTCGTGTTTTTTCCTTGCAACGTTAATATTATAGTTTGAAATTAATTCATTTTTATTATGTAAGAGTTAAATTATAGTTAAGAGGAAATTAAATCTTAAATCTAGATTTAATTTCTTTAGAAATTTCTTTATTTATTTTTTTTGAAATATCTCTAGTAAAACCTTTTGTTGATGCTTTAGGTTTTATATTTTTTTTCTTTTTTATTTTTTTATTCCTAGTACTTAATTTTATAATTTCGTTTTCAATAAAATTAAAATCATTTTGAGATATTATATGTAACATATCAAAAAAAGCCAATTGCCATTTGTTAGCAGGCCATTTTCTTAAATACTCTAATGAGGGAGATACGTAAGTTGCATCTACCGATGAATCATACTCAAGATGGAAATCTTTTTTCGTAGAAACCCTGTAAGGAAAAACTTCTTTTGTATCATGATGACTCCATATAGGATTATATTCCTCAAACATTTTTGAGGTAATTGTTGAAGTAGCACTAAAAACTCTTTTGTCATTAATGTAATACAACAATCTATCATCAGGCTCCATTACATCTACTTTTTTTCGAGATTTTTTATCAAATCCTTGGAAATTAATACCCGGTGCAAAACTCTTTTCAGTATTTTCAGAAGATATAGATATTAGCCAAAAAGTTTTACTCATAAAGTTTCAATCTGTGAACTATTGTTCAGATCTTTGCTGATACTTATTTCTTATCTTTACAGCTATGGAATTCATAATTAAAAGTATAACCAGCAATACAATTATACCAGCAGCAGCTATACTTCTAAAATCTTCTTGAGGTTGGCTCACCCAGGTGTATATCTGTAAAGGAAGGACTGTAAATTTTGAGTTAGGAGTTGTTGGAACGAATGTGACCCAGACAAGAGAAGATATCATTAAAATTGGTGCTGCTTCTCCAATTGCCCTAGAAAGAGCAAGAATAATCCCACTCATCATACCAGGGATAGCCTGAGGTAAAACAACATTCTTTACAACTTGCCATCTTGTAGCTCCCATCGCATAACCAGCATCTTTGAAACTTGATGGAACAGCTTTTATTGCTTCCTGAGATGCAATGATTACTATAGGTAAGATAAGTAAGGTTAAGGTTAATGCACCAGAAATCAAATTTCTCGAGCCATCAAAAAGGAATTGAACAAATACAGCTAAACCTAAAAGACCGTATATTACACTAGGAACCCCAGCTAAATTTGAAATATTTAATTCAACTAGCCTAATAAATCTTCCTTTTTTTGCAAATTCCTCTAAATAAATTGCTGTAGCAATACCCACAGGGACAGTAAATATGGCTGTTAATAATACAACCCAAACCGTACCCGCCAATGGAGCCAAGATTCCAGAATTTAGTGGTTTTCTAGATGCATACTTAGTAAGAAAGTCCCAATTCAAAAATGGCAATCCATCAATTAAAACATCTATTAACAAAACAGATAAAGCTAAAATTCCTATTACAACTGATGATAAAAAAACATATAAGAAAAAAGTTTCTTTTATTTGTCTGATCTTTTTGGATTTAGCTTTTCTTGAAGTTATCATTTATTCATATACCTGCCTAAATTTAGATATTATAACTCTACCTATGACATTCATAATAAAAGTAAGAACAAAGAGTAACAAACCAACAGCAAAGATTGTTCCATATTCCACAGAACCATGAGGAGTTTCACCCTGACTGACTGCAACAATATAACCTGTCATAGCTTGAATGCTTTCTAAAGGATTAAGCGTAAGATTAGGCGTTGAACCTGCTGCAATTTTTACAATCATTG
>PAOV01000047.1 GCA_002708145.1 Chloroflexota bacterium | reverse complement strand
TTTAGGAGCTTCATCTTTAGGAGCTTCATCTTTAGGAGCTTCATCTTTAGGAGCTTCATCTTTAGGAGCTTCATCTTTAGGAGCTTCGTCTTTAGGAGCTTCATCTTTAGGAGCTTCATCTTTTGGAGCTTCTTTTTTGATTTTTGGTTGAGGTGGACGTTTAACAATTTTTGAAGTAAATTTATTAGTTATTCCAACAGAGAACATTAGGCTAATTACAGATTCAGAAGGTTGAGCTCCTTTGTTAATCCATTCATTCAATTTTTCGGTATCGATGTTTATCAACGATGGGTTTGGAAATGGATTATATGTTCCTATCTGTTCAATGAATGAACCATTTCTTGATGTTCTTTGATCGGCAACGACTATTCTGTAAAAGGGATTTTTCTTAGCGCCAACTCTCCTAAGTCTTATTCTCACCATCTATATTATTTCTCCATTATATTTATATAAATATTTTATAAATTATTAAAAATTGCTGTTTAAGGATATCAAAAAAAATCAATTAAAAACTGATTAATAATATAACTAATATAATTGTTATAACTAATATTTATGTTTTTTTCTTGGAAGTATATATGTTTGAAGTAAAAATAATATTTTTTTCTATATTAAGAGAAAAATTAAACCTGCGTGAAATATTCATTGAATGTGGAGAAAATACATCCATACATGGTGTAATTGAAATTTTGATGAGAAAAATTAATTTTGAGGATTATGACTTAAGTAAATGCATGATAGCTGTTAATGAAGATTATGTTGATGATAATTATTTGATAAAAAATGGGGATGAAATTGCAATTATACCTCCTGTGAGTGGAGGCAGTGATTTTTTATGAATGATAGATATATAGAAATTACAAATGAAGAAATTGATTTTAAGAAATTGTATAACTTTTGTAAGGAAGATCATTTAGGTGCTGTTAATGTTTTTTTTGGAGTTACTAGAAATGTTAATAATGCAAAAAAAGTATTATATCTTGAATACGAATCCTATAAAAATATGGCAGAAAAAATTATAAGTAAAATTATAGATGAAATGATTAATAAGTGGGATATTTATAAGGTTGCTATTTCTCATAGATCTGGTCGAGTTGATATTGGTCAAATAAGTATGGTACTTGTCATTTCAAGTATGCATAGGAAAAGTTCTATTTCAG
This sequence comes from Chloroflexota bacterium, assembly GCA_002708145.1. Classification (GTDB taxonomy): domain Bacteria; phylum Chloroflexota; class Dehalococcoidia; order Lucifugimonadales; family Lucifugimonadaceae. The sequence continues at coordinate 20,456 of PAOV01000047.1, read as the reverse complement.
CAACAGATTATTTTATTGATAGATTAAAAGAAATAGTACCAATTTGGAAAAAAGAATTCTATGAAGATGGGGAAAGTTGGTTATCTAGTACGCCTGGTTAACTCATAAACTGATAAAATATATTTATTGGAAAAATGGAGGGTTCGCATAGTGGCCTAGTGCGCCCGCCTGCTAAGCGGGTTGGGGGTGTTGAGCCTCCTCGCGGGTTCGAATCCCGCACCCTCCGCCATAATAATAAAAAAATATATTTAGGACATTTATTAATTGAATAATATTCAGGTGAATTTATTTAAGATCCGATCTCTAAGAAATTCCCATTTATTTTTCTAATTGTTTGTAAGGCTGATAGAATTGCTAAATAGCTTGTTTTTGGATTTTCTTTACTCGGTAGATTTTCAAATGTAAATTTATAATTTCCAGCCTTAGATTTTATTGATACTTCATGTATATTACTCTTTGAATTCGGGTCAGCATAAACTAATACTTTCGTATTTTCAGCTCCTATGCCAGACAAACTTATTGTAGCTGCTATATTAACATTTGCTGGAAAAAGCTTTATAGCTTCATTTGCATTTCCAGTAAAAATTAATTTTTTTTCAGTAATTTTTTTTTCTTCCCATTTCTTAAACCCTAATGATCCTAACAAAGAAATTGGATTTTTAGTTGTGGTTATAGTTACTTCATTTATTATTCCTTTAAGGGATTTAATAGTGTCTATAGCGCCTACAGCTCCTGAAGGAACATAAATTTTTTTATTATTTTTGTTGGATATATTTTTTAATCTAGAGAAGAACTTTTTGTCGAGTAATGCTCCTGAGCTCATTATAAGAATATCTTTATTAGCTTTTAAGACTATTTCTGCATTTTTTTCTACGGCAATTGGAGAAGCACATTCTATTATGAGATCTATTTGCGGATTATCCACTAGATTCTCTATTGAATTGTATACACTTGGTTCTGATTTTAGTTGATCTACTAAATTATTCGCACTAGACAAATTGATATCAAACACTGCAATAATATGTACTTTGCCTACTTTTCCAGATTCAATCTCTTTTGCTATTAGCGAACATATTGCACCTGTGCCAATAAATCCTACATTCAGTTGATTATTATTATTTGTCATAAGTTAGAAATTATACATAGATAGCAATAAAAATATAACTTTTTTATAATAATTATCGTTTTTTATTTTATAATTTTTATATTATAGGTAAAATTAAAGAAATAATAAAATAAATATTTATGACTTCATTCAATATATCTACAGTGGGCTGTCAGATGAATGTTTCAGATTCAGAGAAACTTTCATCTAGTCTAGTTAAAATGGGTTTTCAGTTAGAAAATTCCTATACAGATGCGTCAGTTATCGTAGTTAACACTTGTGTGGTGCGTCAGTCAGCAGAAGATACTGCTACTGGATTTTTGGGTAAACTGAGAAAAATTAAGAATAAATTCCCGGAAAAAATTATAATAGTTATGGGATGTATGGTAGGTCCGAATTCATCATCATTAAAAAAACGATTTTCACACGTAGATCTTTGGGCAAGACCTCAAGAATTTTATCCAATATTAGATTTATTATCCGTAAGATTNAATAAAAATATGGAAGGATGTTTATCTGACTTANCTCCAATNTCTCCAAAAATTTCTGCGTTTGTACCTATTGTTCATGGTTGCAATAAATTTTGTACATTCTGTATCATTCCATTTAGACGAGGTAAAGAAACTAGCCGTGACTCTATAGAGATATATGACGAAGTAAGGCTTATGGTGGATAGGGGACTGAAAGAAGTAACCTTGTTAGGTCAAAATGTAGATTCATATGGTCACGACTTAAATGATCGTTTAGATTTAGCTGATTTAGTAGAAAAAATACATGAAATTAAAGGCTTGCAAAGAATTAGATTTCTAACATCCCATCCAAATGATATGTCAAGAAGAATAATTTCTTTAGTTGCAGACTTACCAAAAGTTTGTGAAAATATTAATTTACCCATACAAGCTGGCGATAATAAAGTTCTGGTTGATATGAGAAGAGGGTATACAGTTGACCAATATTTAAGAAAAATTGATTATATAAAAAACATTATCCCTGGAATAAGCTTAACAACGGACCTAATTGTAGGTTTTCCAAATGAAACTAATGAACAATTTGATAATTCTATAAAACTTTTGAAAGAGGTTAAATTTGATAAAGTTCATGTAGCTGCATATTCAAATCGAGATGGAACATATGCTTCTAGAAGACTGGAAGATAATATTGATAGAAATATAAAAAAAGAAAGACTCAATATTGTTGATGACCTACAAAAAGGTATACAAAGTTCTCTAAATGCAAAAATGTTAGATAAAAAATATCAAATTCTTGTTGAAGGACGTAAGAGAGGTGTAATGCACGGAAGAACAAGAACAGATAAAATAGTTTACTTAAATGGTAATTTAAATAATAAACTTGATGATTCAATAATTGGAAAAATGGTTGATGTTAAGATTACAGATTATTCCTCTTGGTCTTTGTCAGGTGAATTTATAAAAAATAAACTTAATCAATTTGAGGAAATTGCAGTATGACTACTTTGTTCTCCGAAAAAAATATTGTACCTGTAACAGAGTTGGAACAGTCAGCCTTTTGCCAAACAGAGGGTAACTTAAGAACAAAAACTCTTGAAGAAGAGTTTAATTCTGGTGTTAGATGGCAAAAAATTCCTACAAGATACCTAAAGCTTACTCCAGAAGAAATTGACCAAGGTATAGATTTTGCTAGAAATGAAATTGGATCTAAAGCTCTTATTTTAGGTCATCATTACCAAAGAGATGATGTTTTTAAGTATGCTGATGTATCTGGAGATTCATATAAGCTTTCAAAGATAGCTTCTGAAAATAATGATGCAAAATGGATAATTTTTTGCGGTGTGCATTTCATGGCAGAAACAGCTGATATTCTTACTTCACCTGATCAAAATGTTATACTTCCTAATTTAGCAGCAGGCTGCTCAATGGCCGATATGGCTAAATTTATCGATGTAAGAAATTCATGGTCTCAAATAGAAAATGTACTTAATGGTAAATCAAGCATCACTCCAATAACATATATGAATTCATCTGCTGATATTAAATCTCTTTGTGGAGAAAAGGGTGGAATAGTTTGTACATCTTCAAACGCGATTAAAGCTTTTGAATGGGCTTTTGAAAAAAGTGATAAAATACTTTTTCTGCCTGATCAACACTTAGGTCGAAATACAGCTAAATCATTAGGGATTATAGACTCAAAAATTGTAGTATGGGATCCTTTTAAAAAAAATGGAGGCTTATCAAATTCAGAAATATCTAAATCGAAAGTTATTTTATGGAAAGGTCACTGTTCTGTTCATACTAGATTTTCTCTTGAACAAATTAATAGTGTAAGAAAAAATAAACCTGAAACAAAAATAATTGTTCACCCTGAATGTACGAATGAAGTAGTACAAGCTGCAGATATATTTGGATCCACTGAATTAATACTAGATACAGTTGTAAAATCACCACCTGGTACAAGTTGGGCAATAGGTACTGAAATAAACATGGTGAATAGGCTAGCCAAAAATAATCCAGATAAAGATATATTTTGCTTAGATTCAGTTATTTGTCCTTGCGCTACGATGTATAGAATTCATCCAGCATATTTGTTATGGGTACTAGAGGGTATTATGGCTGGTGTAGCAATTAATCGAATTAAGGTTGATGATGATAAAAAGNNNCATGCNAATACNGCNCTNGAAAGAATGCTTTCATTAGGCGGCTANAGAGNTTAAATGGNATTACCTTTTTTCAATNATAAATATGANTCTGAANTANTAAATTTANCTTCATCNCANATNGATGANTTAATCANTATGGCATTTAANGAAGATACNGCTTTTGATGATATAACNACNAANGNTANNTTNNCANANGANANGANTTCTTCATGTAANTTTGTATNTAANTCNGAAGGAATAATATCAGGATTGAATATTGTGAAAAGAGTTTTTGAACTTTTTGATAGTTCACTTGTTTTTAAAACTTATATATCTGATGGGAATGAAGTTAATCTTAACCAAGTCGTTGCAAATGTTTCAGGAAAAATGTCGTCAATATTATCTTCTGAACGTGTTGCACTTAATTTTTTACAAAGGATGTCTGGAATATCAACGCAAACTAATAAGCTAGTTAAGTTAATCAATTCAACTTCTGCAGTATTAGTAGACACTAGAAAAACTACACCAGGTTATAGAATGTTAGATAAATATTCTGTGAAGATGGGCGGAGCTTACAATCATAGAATTAATCTATCTGAAGCAATATTAATTAAAGATAATCACATAGAAACGCTTATTGCAGACGGTTATACTTTGTCTAAAATAATTCATATAGTAAGAAATAAAGTATCCTCAGAAATAAAAATTGAAATTGAAGTAGAGTCTTTAAAAGATGCTATAGAAGCAATAGAAGCAGGTGCAGATATAATAATGTTGGATAATATGTCTATATCAGAAATGAAGAAGATTGTTGACATTAATTCAGGTAGAGCAAAGTTAGAAGCATCTGGAGGTATTTCTCAGTGTAATATTTTATCAGTAGCTAACACAGGGGTTGATATGATTTCTGTGGGTGCTATAACCCACTCCTTCTCAGCTTTGGATATTTCTCTTGAATACAAATCAGAAATCTAGTTTTTTTTTTCCGAATCAATTAGTATAGTTGTTGGCCCAACATTCACTATTTTTACCTCCATCATAGCTTGAAATCTTCCTGTTTCGACTGAGATATTTTTTGATTTTAATAAATTAACTGTGCTTTGATATAATTTTTTTGCATTATCAGCTTTAGCAGCTAATGAAAATGAAGGTCTTCTTCCTTTTTTATTGTCTGCATATAAAGTAAATTGACTTATTAGTAAAATTTTCCCATCTATTTCTTGTATACTTTTTTCAAAATACTTTTTTTTTGATTCGTCAGGAAATATTCTCATTTTAAGTAATTTATCAACTAAATATTCTATGTCATCAGATGTGTCTGTTAGACTATATCCCACAAAAATGCAGAGACCATTGTTAATTTTACCGATAATTTTTTGATCAACATATACCTGAGCTGAACTAACTTTCTGAATTAGAAATTTCATTAATTCTTATTACTTTTTTTAGGTTTATTATTACCTTTTTTTTCAGATTTTGTTTCTTTTTTCTTTTGAGAATTATTAGTGCTTTTTGAACCACTACCATAATCTGTTGTATAGAATCCCGAGCCTTTATAAATAACTGTGGGGGAGGTTATTTGCCTTGAAGCAATAGAGTCACATTTTGAGCATTGAACTTCAGATGAGTCAGAGAAACTTCTAACTACTTCAAATATTTCATTATATATTGAACAGTTTTTTGTCTCGCATTTATATACATAAGTTGGCATAGCTATAATCTTATCGATTCAAGTATAAAATTTGGTTGTAATTGATTGTTTTTATATAGAGTATTAATATTTTTGTCTGTATTGTTTATTCCAGTTGTAACCAATGCAGAATCAATTCTTGCTTTATTTGCACCAAGAATATCAGTTTCGATTTGATCTCCTATCATAATTATTTTATTAGATTTACATCTCATTTTAGCTATTTCAAAAATCATTTTCGAAGGTTTTCCTATTTTAATTGCCTTATATTCTTTTTTTTCACCAAAAATTCTATACAATCCTTTTTCTAATATATCAACAAATGCAGCAGCACCAAAATTAAAATTACTATCTCCAACTGGATAAATTATATCTGGGTTAGGTAAAATAAGTCTAATAAATTTATTATTTTTATGTTTTTCATATAACAAATTTAGCAACTGGTTTAAGTTATCTATTGATGGCCAACTCTCCACATCAGAAAAAATTATTATTTCTGATTTTTGTATATCTCTTTGATTCAATAGAATTATACCTTTATCTATTAGATTTTTCCTTATACTTTCTGTGCCATAAATAAAACATTTTTTTTTTGTTAATTGTCTTTGTTCCAAATAATTAAATATTAATGAACCTGAAGATATAATTTTGTTAGAGTCTATATTTAATCCTAGGTCTATAAAAATTTTTGATCTTTCTTGATCTGTTATTGAGGCATCATTTGTTAGTATAAAATAATCAAAGTTGATTTTATTTAAATAGTTAATTAATTTTTTTGAACCTTCAATAGGTTTTTCTCCATCAAATAAGACTCCATATGAGTCAAATAAAATACTTTCATAATTTTTGATAATCTTTCGAATTGAAATTTTAGGTATTTCCATAACTTTTACTTTAATAATTTTTCAAGAGAAGAGCCCCACTCATTTTCAACTTCTTCCAAAGAAATAGATAATAAATTGGAAAATTTGATTGATTCACCTCCAACATAACCTATGCTTTTGTATGGTACGCTATTTTGATTAGCTAATATGACTAATTCATTAAAATTATCAGTACTTATGCTGATAACTATTTTTGATTGTGTTTCTCCAAATAATGCTGCATCCCATCTATTTACAATATCTTCATTTATAATAGCTCCAACTCCACCTGAAATACAACTTTCTATTATATTAATTGCTATTCCTCCATCTGAGACATCATGGGCGGACTTTATTATTTTATTTTTTATCCCTAGCCTACAAAGCTTTTGAGTTTTAATTTCTAAATCTAAATCTATTTCTGGTTGACCTTGAACTCTTTTATGAATTTTTTCTAAATATTCACTTCCAGATAGGTCACTAATTTTACCCCAGGCAGTTGAATCCCCCAAAACTACTATTAGGTCACCTTCCTCCTTGAATTTTATATCAGCATAATTATCAGTATTATCAATGATTCCTATAGCTCCAATGATAGTAGTAGGGTAAATAGATTTTCCGTTTGATTCATTATAAAGGCTGGCGTTTCCAGAAATAACAGGTGTATTAAATTTTTTGGAAGCATTAATTAGGCCGTCGATTGATTCAGTTAGCTGATATTGAACATCTTCTTTTTCAGGGTCTCCAAAATTTAATCCATCTGTTAATGCTACTGGTTTAGCACCAGTACAGGATATGTTTCTACATGCTTCTGCCACTGCAATTTGTGTACCCAGATTTGGATCAAGAAAGTTTTTCTTTCCATTGCTATCAGTTGAGAGTGAAATTCCTTTTTTTGAACCTTTAATTCTTAGTAGTGCCCCATCTCCGCCTGGTTCAATTACGGTATTTGTTTGTACATGATGGTCATATTGCCTAAATATTGGTTTTTTAGAAGCTATATTTGGTGAAGAAATTATTTCTAGTAAAATATTTTTTGGTGTTTCAGTAGGGATTTCTAATTTATTTAAGTCTGTTTTTTGAAGGATATCTAGCCAAGCTGGTTTTTTTCTACTTAGGTCATATAAAGGAGGATTAGTTAAAGCAGAAATAGGAGTAGATGAAAGCTTTTTACTATTTTGATAAATATTTATTTTATTTTCATTAATAAACTTTCCAATAACCTCACATTTAATATCCCATTTTTGAAAAATATCCTTAATCTTATTAAATCCATCACCCTTTATAGCCAAAAGCATTCTTTCTTGTGATTCGGATAGCATTAATTCATACGCATTCATTTCAGTTTCTCTTTGAGGAATCTTTGAAACATCTATTTGTAATCCTAGATTAGATCTGTCTGCCATTTCTATTGCAGCGGATGTTATACCAGCTGCTCCGCAATCTTGAAGTCCTACAACCTCATCAAATTTGATTGCTTCTAAGCATGATTCAATTAGTATTTTTTCTAAAAAAGGATTGCCAACTTGAACAGTTGACCTTAGTTCATCTTGCTCATGAAATGTCTTTGATGCAAGTCCTGATGCACCATGAATTCCGTCTCTTCCCGTATCTGATCCTACCAAAACTAGTAAATCTCCTGATTGATCAGCTTTTGCACTCATTATCTTTTTATTTTTGATAACACCTACGCACATAGCATTCACTAATGGGTTATCTTGATATGTGTCAGAAAAATACACTTCACCTCCAATATTGGGTATTCCAATACAATTCCCATAATATGATATTCCAGATACTACACCGTTTATAATATATTTATTTTTTTCATTTTCTGGAATGCCAAATCTCAAAGAATTCAGTAGAGCAATTGGTCGTGCTCCCATAGCAAATATATCCCGTATTATTCCCCCTACACCTGTAGCTGCACCTTGAAATGGTTCAATAGCTGAAGGATGGTTATGCGATTCAATTTTCATAACGATTGAAATATCTTCACCTATATCGATAACTCCTGCATTTTCTTCTCCTAGTTTTACGGGTAAATTATCTGAACCTTCGGATAATTTCTTTAATAATTTTTTTGTATGTTTATATCCGCAATGCTCTGACCATAAAGCACCAAATAAACCAAGTTCAAGATGATTAGGTTCTCTGTGCAATTTTTTTACTATTTCATCATATTCATATTTGGAAATAGCAATTTCATCTAAAATTTCTTTAGTCACTTTCATTGTTTAACCTTATTAAAAACATTAATTAATGATTGAAATATCATATTTCCATCTGATCCACCTATCAATTCATCACATGCTTTTTCTGGATGAGGCATCATACCCAATATATTTCCATCTTTATTAATTATTCCTGCTATATTGTTGATAGAACCATTAGGATTAGATTGCTGATTTACAATACCTTTTTTATCGGTGTATCGAAAAACGATTTGATTATTTTTTTCTAAATCATCAATTACATTTTCATCTGCATAAAAATTACCTTCTCCATGGGATATAGGAATTGATAGAATACGTTCATCATTAATTGATGAGGTAAAAATTGTATTATTATTCTCAACTTTTATATTTGACCATTCGCATCTAAATTGCAAGTGTTTGTTTCTAATCAATGTCCCAGGTAATAAATTTGATTCACATAGAATTTGAAAACCATTACAAATTCCTATAACAGGGTTGCCATTTTTTGCATAGATCTTAACTTTATCCATAATTGGAGATAAACTTGCGATAGAGCCAGATCTTAAGAAGTCCCCATATGAAAACCCTCCAGGTATTATGATTGCATCAAAATTTTCTAGGATAATTTGTTCATTTTTATGCCAAATAAACTCACAGAACTGTTTATTTATATTTGATAGTGAGTAAAAACAATCTTTATCACTCCATGTTCCAGGGAAAACTATTATTCCAATATTCAAAATTTACTCCTTATAGGAATAATTTTGCTATCTCCCATTAATAATTTCACCTAAAAAAAGGTTCTTAAACAACAAAAGCACCAGATAAAGGTGCTAATATGAAAAAAAATACTAAAAGTTACATATTTTTTTGAGTAGTTTTCATACTTTTTCTTTTTTTTGTTGCAGCATTCTTTTTTCTAATTACACTGGCAGACTCGAAATGTTGTCGCCTCCTAGCTTCAGAAACTATTGATTCTTGCTGAACTTTTTTAGTGAATCTTCTAAGGAAACCTTCGAAGTTTTCACCATCATTTATTTTTACTTCAACCATACATATCCATTGTTTTAATATTAATTATAAAGGATTAAGTATAAAGATTTGTGGCTACTAAGGTCAATAGTTTTACTTATTTAACTAACATAATAGCATTAGAAACTCTTTTGATACATTTGGCTCTACCTAAAACCTCCATAGTTTCAAATAAAGGTGGGGCTATTTTTTTTCCAGATAATGCAAATCTGAGAGAAGTGAATAATTGTCCTGGTTTAATTTTTTCAATTTCAACAAGATTTCTAAAACTTGATTCTAATAATTCACTTTTAAATGACTTAATATCATTCAGTATATTTATGGATTTATTTAATATTCTTATAGTTTCTGAGGAATCAAGTTTTTTTATTATTATATTTTCTACTGTATTTTTTATATTATTATCATAAAAAAAATCAATTAGTTCACTAATTTCATTTAATGTCTTAATTCTCTCTTTTATAAGTGGTATTATTTTTATTAAATAGCTTTCATCAAGAGGGCGCTTTATGCTCTTAGGTAGTCCGATTGACTCATTTTCACTTTCCAATATTGGTTTAATCTTTTCGATTAATTCTTTGTTGCTATAACCTCTAATATAAACTCCATTCATCCACTCAAGTTTATTTAGATCAAAAATTGCTGAAGATGAGTTTATTTTATTAAGTTCAAATTCAGATATAATTTCTTCTTTACTCAATAATTCTCTATCATCCCCTGGGGACCAACCTAGTAATGATAAAAAGTTAAATAAAGCATCATTTATAAATCCTTGCTTTTTGTACTCAAGGACTGAAGTAGATCCATGTCTTTTACTTAATTTTGATTTATCGCTTCCTAATATCAAAGGCACATGAACATATTCAGGTAGGCTGTAGTTTAATGCTTGATGAATTAGTATATGTCTAGGAGTACTTGATATCCATTCTTCTGCTCTAATTACGTGGCTAATTTTCATTAGATGGTCATCAACGACATGCGCTAAATGATATGTCGGCATGTTGTCAGATTTTAAGATTACAAAATCATCAATTTCTTTAGCATCGATTTCAATTTTTCCTCTTACCTTATCGATAAAAGATATTTTCCCAAAGTCAGGTACTTTCAGTCTTACTGTTATTGGTACACCTTTTTCTCTAGATTTTTTTATCTGTTCCTCTGTTCTTTTACGGCCTCTGCCATCATATCTAGGTGGTAATTTTTGTTCTTTTTGATGTTTTCTTAGTGACTCTAACTGCTCTGGAGTGGTGTCATCATAATATGCTTTACCAGATTCAATTAGTTTTTCAGCTATATCTATATAAATGTTTTTTCGTTCTGATTGTCTGTATGGACCATAGTTTCCACCGATTTCTGGACCTTCATCCCAAGCTAATCCTAACCAATTCATTGATTCGATTATTGCTAATTCAGATTGAGGATCATATCTATTTTGATCTGTGTCTTCAATTCTAAGTATAAATTTTCCATTATGTTTCTTTGCTAAAATCCACGCAAATAAGGCTGTCCTTATGTTTCCAATATGTGGAATACCTGTTGGGCTTGGTGCAAATCTTACTCTTACATTTTTCATAATAATCTCATGTTTAGGAAATATTTTCTAAAAAACCACTTAAATCGGATGGGATTTCTGAATTTATATTTATAATTTTATCATTTATAGGATGTTGAAATTTTATATTATATGCATGGAGAAATTGTCTTTTAATATTATGATATGAATTGTTATATTTTGTATCTCCTACAACTGGATGACCTATTGCTTTCATATGTACTCTAATTTGGTGGGTTCTGCCAGTTTCTAAATTTATATTAAGAAGAGAAAAATCATCATATTCTTTTATTGTTTCATAATTTGTAATAGCATGCTTTCCGCCCTCTATTACATCTTGTTTAGTTCTATTTCTAGGATTTCTACCAATTGGTGCATCAACTATACCTTTTTTGTTTTTTGGATGTCCATTTACTAACGCATAATATGATTTTTTTACTAATCTATTTTTCATCATAGCTACTAATTTTATATATGCAGTTTCTCTAAGCGCCACTATTATTACTCCGCTTGTTTCTTTATCTAGTCTATGAACTATCCCTCTACGATTTTCTTGGCCAACTTTACTTACTGATGGCCATTTTTCTAGAATTGCATCTGAAATAGTATAACTTCTATTACCATTTCCAGCATGCATTGATATTAAAGCCGGTTTATCTATGACTGCAAGATAAGAATCTTCATACAACACACTAATTTTGAAGTCATTTGTGTCAATAAAATTGTTATTATTTTCATCAAAATTATGATTGGTAATTTGAATTTCAATATTACTTTTTATGATTTTAGATGGTTTTGTTATATATTTACCGCCAACGGTTACTTTGCCTTTTTTTATCAAGTTTTGAATATGATTTCTAGAAAACCTATTGCTGAGTTGCTCAGATATCGTAGTATCTAATCTGCCATCTAAATATGAGTAAATTTTAATCTTTTTCATTTTTATTGTTATAAATTAGATAATTAAATAACATAAGTGTTATTCCTATTGTTATTGCAGAATCAGCTACGTTAAATATTGGCCAAAAACCAACATCTAAAAAGTCAGTAACATATCCTAATCTGAGTCGGTCACTTAAATTTCCTACAGCACCACCAAAAAGTAGTCCGTATGATAAAAATAAATATACCGAAGGTTTATCAATAGTTATGAATATAAATATTATCAATATTATTGCTATTATTGATACGATTGTTAATATATCAGTTTGATTTTGAAATAATGAGAAAGCTGTACCAGTATTTTGAGCATGAGTAAATCTAAATAAACCTTCTCTAGGTATTGACTCGCCCAAACTTAAATTTTTTATAACTATATATTTTGAGATCTGATCTAATGAAATTATAGATAGTGATAACATTAGAAAGTATAAATTTAGGAAGTTTCTTATAAAAATTGTTTCTTCTTTTATTTTCATATTAAAATTATATTTTAATTATTAATTATATAACGAAGAATAATCAGGTGAAATTATGAGTTTAATTGATCTAAGAAGCGATACAGTGACTAAGCCTACCCAAGAAATGTTGAATGCCATTTCTAATGCGAAACTAGGAGATGATGTTTATCAAGATGACCCAACTGCTAATCATCTTGAAGAAAAAGCTGCAGAATTACTTGGTAAAGAAGATGCCATAATAGTATCTTCAGGTACACAAGGCAATCTTATATCTATTCTTGCACAAACAAGCCGAGGAGACGAAATTATCATTGGTGATAAAAGTCATATTTATAATTATGAAGCTGGTGGTGCAATGGTTCTAGGTGGTACATCTCTTTATCCTATACCAAATAATAATTATGGATCTTTAGAAATAAATGACATAACTAATGCGAAAAAAAATGATGATTTTCATAAACCAAGAACAAAGATGCTTGCGCTTGAAAATACCCATAATCTTGCAGGTGGTAAAGTATTAAATATTTCAGAAATAGAAAAAATATCTTCAAAAGCTAGAGATCTTTCCTTATCGTTACATATGGATGGAGCAAGATTATTTAATGCTTCAGTATACTTAGGTGTGGAACCTAAAAAAATAGCTAGTTATTTTGATTCTGTAACTTTTTGCCTTTCTAAAGGATTATGCTGTCCAATTGGATCAATAATTGTAGGTGGTAAAGATTTTATTCATGAATGCAGAAGATGGAGAAAAATGTTAGGTTCAGGTATGCGCCAACTAGGAATCATTGCAGCACCAGGTGTTGTTGCATTGGATAGTATGATAGAAAGATTAAACGATGATCACGAAAATGCCAAATTTCTAGCAGAAGGTCTTTCTAATATTAATGGAGTAATCATAGATCCTGAGGGTATTCAAACAAATATTATAAGATTTAGTTTAAGTGAAAAAATTACTAAAAAAAGTAAAAATATCATTTTTGAATTGATGGGGAAAAATATTTTACTAAACCCTTCAAAAAATGACTTTAGAATAGTTACGCACAATGATATATCTAAAGATGATTGTAAATATTTCCTATTATCTTTATCAGAGATTCTAAAAAATTAGATAAATTTTTTATTTCTCCCAGAGTTTATTAATTCTATCTTTAATTGATTTTTCAATACCAAAATCTTTTGGATCGTAAAATATTTTATTTTTTATATTTTCAGGTAAATAATTTTCTTTTATGAAATTGTTAGGAAAATCATGAGGGTATTTATAATTTTCCCCGTAATTTTTTTGTTTATCTAATTCAGTAACCTGGTTTAGTAAGTTTATTGGAATTTCATCCCCAGAAGTATTATTAATATAATTTAATGCTAGGTCTATGGCTTTGTAAGATGAATTAGATTTTAATGATGCTGCTAGATATATAGTTGTTTCAGCTAATATTATTCTACTTTCAGGCATTCCTATATTTTTCACTGCATATAATGTAGATGTAGCTAAATTTAGTGCCTGCGGATTTGCTAATCCAATATCTTCACTAGCGAAAATAATCAATCTTCTAGCTATAAATTCAGGATTTTCTCCACCTGAAATCATCCTAGCTAAATAATATATAGCTGCATTGGGATCAGATCCCCTCATTGATTTTATGAAAGCAGAAATTATGTGATAATGGTAATCATCATTTTTATCATAAAGTATATTTTTTTCAAGAATTTCTTCTATTATATTTTTTGATAGTAATTTATTAGTATTATTTACATGATTTGAGCAAACCTCTATAGAATTTATTGCAAATCTTGCATCTCCAGCTGAATAATTAACAATCAAATCAATAAGATCATCTGTTAGATTATGTTTTAAATTTTCTAAACTATAATTCTTATTATTTATAGTTTTAGTGATTAATTTTTTGATTTCTGATTCATTTAATTTTTCTAAAAAACAAAGTTTCACTCGTGAAAGAAGTGGATTGATTATTGAATATGAAGGATTTTCAGTCGTGGCACCAATAACCTTAAAATCTCCATCTTCAATGTGAGGTAGTAATGCATCTTGTTGAGATTTCGAAAATCTGTGAATCTCATCAATAAATAATGTTGATTGAATTCCATATTCTCCTAATTTTTCTCCGGCCAATTTAGCAAAATCTCTAATATCCTTAACACCTGAAGATACCGCGCTAATTTCACCCATATAATTCTTTGATTCTTTGCAGATTAGTTTCGCCAAGGTTGTTTTGCCACAACCTGGAGGACCTACAAATATTAAAGATGGTACATTATTATTTTTTATAGCTTCATATAGAAATTGACCCTTAGATATTAAATGCTTTTGTCCAAATACATCGCTTAATTTCTCAGGTCTTATTCTTGAAGATAGTGGAGAGTATTTTTTGGATAAATTATTTTTATGTATTTCAAATAAATTCATAATTTTTGCTTTTAGTCTGAAATTACAACCTCTCCTACAGTTACAGCATCACCTTCAATGGAGTAATAATTGCTAATTTTGCTACTCTCTTTCATTATCTTGCGTACTAATGATTTTAGAGTTCCTTCTCCATGACCATGAATTATTCTTACGTAATGTAAATTTGAAAAATAAATATCATCTATATGTTTTAGTATTATATCCTCAGCATCTTTATACCTAAATCCATGTATATCTAATGTTATACTTTGATCCTCAAGTTCGGATTTGTTATGTTTTATCTTGCGTTTCTTATTTCTCATTAGTAGATTTCTAAAAAAAGATTATTTATCTAAATTTTGATAAAATTCAAAAATGATATTGTTATAATCATATTAGTATTAAATTTATGGATTTTCAATGAAAATATTAGGTATAACTGGTGGTATTGGTTCTGGTAAATCTTCAGTTCTTAGATTACTTGAATCAAATAATATTATTGCAATTAATTCAGATAAAATTATTTCTGTAATCATCCAAAATGATCAAGATATACAACAATTCTGTAATAAAAAATTGAATGTCAATTTATACGATGATGAAATAAACTTTCAAATAAATAAGCAAAGATTAGCCCATGTCTTATTTAATGATAAAAATCTATTGCATGAATTTGAAAAAATTATTTGGCCTAAGGCTCTAATCCATATAAAAAAACAAATAACAATTACTAACCATTTTTTTTTATTAGAGGCTTCTAAGTTATTTGAAGCTAAATGGGATCAAATCTGCGATAGAGTAATCACAATTGAAGCTAATAAAGAGATATGTATAGCTAGAGTTCTAAATAGATCTAACCTTTCAAGGAGGCAAATATCCATAAGAATGAATAACCAATTAAGCTCTAAGCATAGAAGATATTTATCTGACTTTATACTAGATAACAATTTTACTTTTAAAGAATTAGAAGAAAAAGTAAAATATTTTTCGAAAAATAACTTAATAACTTAATAAAATTATTTATAATCAAACTAAATTACTTTGAATTAAAATAGTCTTGAGGAAAACCAATGACAGAAGAACAGAATTTTGTTCAACAGGATATAGAAAATTTCCATATCACTAAAGAACCTTTTTATGTTTCAACTTCAGATGAAGTTGAAATTTTTGAGTCAGCCTATAAACAAAGAGTGCCAGTACTTCTAAAGGGGCCTACAGGTACAGGTAAAACACGTTTTGTTGAATATATGGCATGGAAGTTAAGTAATTCTAGTATTAAAAAAAATGTCTCTAAATCGGAGAAATTACCCTTAATAACTGTTGCTTGTCATGAGGATCTAAATGCTAGCGACTTAGTGGGTAGATATTTATTGGATGCAAATGGAACTAGGTGGATTGATGGACCTTTGACTAGAGCGGTAAAAGTTGGAGGTATATGCTATTTAGATGAAGTAGTAGAAGCTAGAAAAGATACTACAGTTATCATTCATCCTCTTACTGATCATAGACGATCTTTGACTATAGATAAATTAGGAACAGTAATAGATGCTGCTCCTGGATTTTTACTTGTTGTTTCTTATAATCCAGGTTATCAAAACGCATTAAAAGACTTAAAGCATAGTACCAGGCAAAGATTTGTAGCTTTAGAATTTGATTTCCCAGATGAAGAACGAGAAGCTAAAATCATAATTCATGAATCAGGGTGTGAACCTGACGTTGCTGAAAGATTAGCAAGGCTTGGAGCTAAAATCAGAAACCTTAGAGAGCATGGGTTAGAAGAAGGCGCCAGTACAAGAATGTTAATATATGCAGGAAAGTTAATACAAGATGGTGTCCCAGAGAGACGTGCATGTCAAGTTTCAATTACTTGGGGTATTACGGATGATTTTCAGATACAAAGAAGTATCGATGAAGTCGTAACTTCCATTTTTGCTTAGTATCTAAATTTATGCTTAAATCATTAGAAAAACTTAAATATCAATTGAGAGATAATATTCAACAACCGAATGAAGAAATTATCGACAGTTCATCTTCTTCTGTTATGGTTTTATTCCACAAGCAAGATGAAAGTCTTGAAGTATTAATGATAAAAAGATCAGCAAAGTTAAAATATCATTCTGGTGAATGGGCATTTCCAGGTGGAAAATTTGAAATTTCAGATGATAATCTTATGGAAACAGCGTATAGAGAAGTAAGAGAAGAAATTGGTATACAGGAAAAAAATATTACAGTTTGGTTGAGAATGTATCCTGTTAATACATTTACTGGTTACACAATTTGGCCATTTATTGGGATGATAAAGGAATTTAACAAAAAACATCTTCGGCTAAATGAAGATGAAGTTGCTGAAGTTATAAGTATTCCTATTAGAATATTTTTAGATGATAATCATAAAAGAGATATAACTTCTTATAAAAATAATACTTTTAAGAAAAGTCCAGCTTTCACCTATAATGGAAAAATTATTTGTGGTGCTTCAGCAAGAATAATTGGTAATATTTTTAATCCGTTAATCAAAGGAGTATAAAAATAGATAATATTTCACAAAAATATGAAAAACAGCTAAACTTTTTTCCCAAAGAAGTAACAAAATCTTTCTTAGAATCTAAAGATAAGTTAGCTTCAAGACTCTCTATAGAAACTTTAGATATATGGGCACTTGAAGGGGTAAATATTGCTGGCATGTCTCCTAGATCTTGGGAAGCATCTATAGATTATTTTAATTCTTCAGTAGATGTTCAAAGACACCTACCATCAGCTCAATTTATTTCATGGACAAAAATTGGTACAAAATTGTGTAAGTTATCAATTGATATAGCTAAATCTTACTTTTTATCTTCTCCTAAGGCTATGCTTAGAATTAGACCTAGGCACTTGGATGATTGGGTTAATTTATCTACTAAGTTATATAAAGGAACTTGGAAGTCAGCAAAACTATCCTCTGGTTTTTTTGAAAGTACATCATATCTTATGGAGTATATAAGTTTTGAAGAATGGGCTAAATATGCTGAATTTATTAATAATTTGTCAAAAAGATCATATGATTTAGCTATTGAATCTTTAGATTTATCTAAATCATTATTTGAAAAATTAGATAATGATTCAGGTGAAACAATAAATCTTTTATTAGATTCTTCTGAAAAAAATTGGAAAGATATAAAAATAATTTTTGATACATTGAATGCATATATGGTTGAAATGGAATCATTTAGCAGAAACCAAGTTTTAAACTTAGCGCGTAAATTATTAATCACAGGTAATATAAATTCAATTGATACTATGAAAAAATCATACTCTATTTTGTCTAAAATAAATAATGAAGAAAAAGATCTTTTCTTTGATATGGCAAAATCTTTATCGAGTATTAGTCCTAAATCTACAAATGATTTTTTTGATATATTACCAATCTTACTAGAAAAAATAAATTTTCAACAAATTAAAACATGGCACTCTAAGGGAATAAATATTTTTCAATCTAATTATCAAAAGGACGATGAGGAAAGTTTACAAAAATATCGCAATGAGCTTATAGAAGATTTTTTCACTCTAAAATCAAAAGAATCAAGAGATATTATAGATTCTTTGTCATCTAGTATAGAGCTTACAAAAGTAAAAGATATAATAAGAAACTATTCACTAGCTTTAACTGGAAGAGAAATTGAAGTTAAGGAATCTTCGCAACTAGCGGAAAAAAATATAGGATGGTTTGGTGATGAGCTTGCTACAACTGAAGGTTCTACAATTTTTATGCCTTCAATAGTAAATAGATATTTGAGTAAAGATAAAAACTTTGGTTTTTTAAAAGTTATCTCTACTCATCAAATAGGGCATATAGAGTTTGGCTCTTTTGAATTTGAATTTACGAAAAAATCTATATTTTTTGAAAATCTAAGAAATAATGAAGAAATAAATGCCAAAATCTTAGATAATGATTATCTAACAGACCTAAGTAAATTTTTTGATATTTTTTCTGATAAAAAACTTAGTTTAGATCTTTTTACTATTTTTGAAAGTACTAGGGTAGACTCACATATTTTTTCTCATTATTTAGGCATCAGTAATATTTATACCGATATAAGAAAGTCTGCTCTCACTAATAGACCAGAGATAAAAGATTTACCTACCAGAGAAGCCTTGATAGAATTACTAATTAGAATTAGTTTAGGCCAAAAATCTAAACTTCTTACTCCTATTGATTATAGTAATGAAGCTAAAAAATTAAAATCTTTATTAAAAACAATTGCATCTGATATAGCCACAGTTGAAGACTCTGCAGAGGCTACTATTAGAGCCTATCATTTATTAAGTAATATAAAAAATGAACAAGTTGAAGAAGAGGATTTTGAGGATTTTGATCCAGATGATTCAGATCAAGAATTTGAAGATGAAAATTTTCAGGAAGATGAAATTATTAAGAGCCTATTTTCTGAATTTTATAAAAACAATCAAGAAAATCATGATTCTACAGATACAAGCGAAAATTTAGATAATGATGATTTAGAAAATGACTATTCATCTCCACAAGATATTGATTACAGAGGTGAATTTAAGCCAGAACTATCTCAATTATTATCTCAAATGGAATACTCTGACAATCAAATGGATGAATTTAATAGTAATAATGAGTCTATTACACAAGAACAACTTGAAGAGATGCTAAAAAATTCACCAGAAATGGAACAACTTGATCATGATGCTAATCAATCAGATGATTCTCAACTTTCAGAAGTAATTGAAAATTTAATGAAAGAATTAAGTAATCGAGATATTGATAATACTCAAAATGACTCAGGCTCACTTCAGCATGTTGATGAAGATGGTGGTCCATTGACTGCAACTGAGGCAGGTTCTTATACATATGACGAATGGGACTTTAGAGCTGCGGAATATAAAAATAATTGGTGTATGATAAACGAAAAAGTTATGCCTGACGGAGAATCGGAGTTTTATAAAAAAACTCTTAATGATAATTCTCATTTACTTTTCCAAATTAAGAAACAATTTGAACTTTTTATACCTGAAATGTATAGAAAGCAAAAAAGATTAATAGATGGAGAGGAACATGATATCGACGCAGTTTTGGAGGCGGTTATTGATTTAAAGAGCGGAATTACTCCAGATGAAAAATTATATTGGAGAAGAAACAAACATGAACGTTCTGTTTCTGTTGCATTCTTGTTGGATTTGTCTGCTTCAACAGCTGAAGCTATTGATGATGCTAAGAAAACATCAGACGAATGGGGTGCTCCTGATGACCCAGTAGAGTATATGGCTTGGCTTAGATCAAAGAGGACAGATGGAATTAGACGAGCGTATAAAAGAATCGTTGATGTTGAAAAAGAAGGTATTTCTCTTTTAGTTAATTCACTAGAAAATCTTGGTGATACTTATGGAATTTATGGTTTCTCTGGTTATGGAAGAGAAAATGTTGAATTTTATACAATTAAGGAACTAGATGAAAAATTTACGGAAGTTATACCAAAAAGAATTGATAGAATTTCTCCGCTTCATGCTACAAGAATGGGCCCGGCTATAAGACATACTATATCTAAGCTTGCTGAATCTGATACAAAGTCAAAGTTTTTATTTCTAATT
>PAOV01000046.1 GCA_002708145.1 Chloroflexota bacterium | reverse complement strand
GAATTTATAATTACAAATAATATGAGTACAAAAATTATATCAAATGGAAATATAGCATCCCCTAAAGGATTTCTTGCAGGAGGTGTTTTTGCAGGTTTAAAAAGTCCTGGTAAAGACAAAAAAGATATCGGAATCATCTATAGCGAAAATCTAGCCAAGATAACTGGTACATTTACAAAAAATACAATAGTTTCACCATCAGTGACAGTTTCTAGAGATCGAATAGAAAAATATGGTGAGGCTCAAGCAATTGTAGTAAATAGTGGATGCGCAAACTGCGCTGTTGGAGAACAGGGGCTAATAGATGCCAAAGAAGTAACTAAAATAACATCTAAGCATTTGGATATTGAAGATAATCATACTTTGATAGCATCAACTGGTGTGATTGGTGTAGAGCTGCCAATTGCTCTAATGAGAAAATTTATACCAAAAATAAAAATTTCTAAAAATGCAGGAAGTGATTTTTCAAATTCTATATTAACTACAGATAAAAGAAAAAAAGAAATTGCCGTAGAGGTAAGAAATAAAAATCAAAATTATAAAATTGGAGGATCATCAAAAGGTTCTGGAATGATTCATCCTAACATGGCAACTATGTTAGCTTTTATAACTACAGATGCAAATATAGATAAAAACTTTATGCAAAAAACTTTGCGTGAATGTGTAAATCTTACTTTTAATCAAATTGATGTTGATGGTGATCAAAGTACAAATGATTCAGTTTTTTTGATGGCTAACGGACAATCAAATGGAAACGAAATTAATGAAAAAAGTTCAGATGCTGATGAGTTTTATAAAGCACTATTACAGGTTTGCAAGCATCTAGCTACCGAAATAGCAAGAGATGGGGAAGGAGCTACTAAATTAATTGAAGTAACAGTTGAAGGAGCAAAATCAGATAAAGATGCATTATTAGCATCAAGAGAATGCGCATCATCTTTACTCGTACGAACCGCAGTTTATGGAAGAGACCCAAATTGGGGAAGAATTTTTATGGGTATTGGAAAAGCAGAAATAGAATTGGAAGAATCAAAAATTGACGTATATATAAACGACATTCAAATTGTAGCCGATGGTAAGGCTATCTCATATAACACATTAAGTGTTGTAAGTGCCTTAGGTGAAGATGACGTAAAAATCAAAGTTAATCTAAACTTAGGTAAAGGATTTGGTCAAGCGTGGAGTTGTGACCTAACAGAAGAATATGTAATATTTAATTCTGCATATACAACATAAGTAATATTAAAAATTAAATAAGGGAATTTAATCTTTTGAAAAACGAAAAAAAAAATACTATAGTAATTAAAATTGGCGGAAGTACTCTTGGAGAAAATGATAGTTCATTATCAGATATATTAAAATTTTCAAAAGAAAGTATAACTCCTATTATTGTTCATGGTGGTGGAAAAGAAATAAATAAATGGATTGCAAAGCAAGGGATTCTTCCTGAATTCATAAATGGAATCAGAAGAACGGATAAAGAAACTAGAGACGTAGCCGCTTCAGTCTTATCAGGACTAATCAATAATAATATAGTCTCGGAAATACAAAACTTAGGAGGCAATGCTACAGGTTTATCAGGTATTTCAAATTCTTTATTTGAATGTAAATTATTGAGTGAAGAATTAGGTTATGTTGGTAAAATTATAAAAGTTAATTTGGAGATTATAAAAACTATAATTCGTTCTAAATCAATCCCCGTCATAGCACCACTAGGAATAAATATTTATTCAAATAAAAAAGATGACAATATCTTGAATATTAACGCTGACACAGCAGCAAGTTTTATCTCAAACAATATGCAATCAGAAAAGCTTATTTTTCTTACTGATGTAGAAGGAGTACTGGATCATAATAAAAGACTAATATCAAAAATGACTAAATCTCAAGCTATTGAACTACTAAAATCAGGTATTATATCTGGTGGAATGATACCAAAAATTGAAGCCTGTCTAAAAGGAATACAAAATGGCGGAAGTGCGCATATAATTGATGGTAGAGATTCAGGAGCTTTATTGCAATGTATTGAAAATAAAATTATTGGAACAAAAATTATATAATTAATAATTAACTCGGAGAAAAAAATGTTATCTAGCAAAGAATACAAAGAATTAGAAAAAAAATATTATATGCAAGTTGTAAATAGAATGCCACCTGTTCTTGTCAGAGGACAAGGTACAGAAGTTTTTGATAATGAGGATAATTCATATTTAGATTTTACAGCAGGATGGGCAGTGTTAAATGTAGGTCATAATCACCCAAAAGTAACTAAAGCGATTCAAGATCAAGCATCTAAAATTTTACAAATGTCTAATTTGTTTTATACTACACCACAGCTCCCATTGGCAAAAATTTTAATTGAAAATTCAGACCTAGATAGAGTATTCTTTTGTAACTCTGGAGCAGAAGCTAATGAGGGAGCATGTAAGGTTGCAAGAAAATGGGGAAAACAAAAATTAAATGGGGCTTTTGAAATTATTACCACCTTGAATTCTTTTCATGGTAGAACCCAAGCAATGATGGCAGCAACTGGACAACCACATTATCAAAATAATTGGAAACCTCTGATGCCAGGATTTGTTAACGTTGAGTATAATAATTTAGATGCAATAAAATCTGCTTATGATAAGGATAAAACCTGCGCAGTACTACTTGAACCAGTTCAAGGTGAAGGAGGAGTTAATATACCGTCAGATAATTACCTGATTGAAGTAATGAATTTTTGTCATGAAAAAAATATTCTCTTTATGTTAGATGAAGTTCAGACAGGTATGGGAAGGTTAGGAACATTTTTTGGTTATCAAAAATATAGTAATGTTGAGCCAGATGTAATGAGCTTAGCAAAGGCTCTAGGAGCAGGAACACCATTAGGAGCTTTTTTGACTAAAGAATTTTGTTCAGTGCTAGAACCGGGCGATCATGGTTCAACATTCGGAGGTAATGCGCTTACTACTGCTGCAGGAGGAGCAGCGGCACAAGTATTATTAGATGAAAAACTTCCAGAAATAGCTAACAATAATGGTAACTATTTTATGGATAAATTAAATGCCCTAATGAATAATTTTTCATTTATAACCGAAGTAAGAGGGAAGGGGCTTTTAATCGGTCTAGAAATGTCAAAAGATATATCTGCTGAAATAGTTTCTCGCTGCTTAGATAAGGGGCTACTTATCAACGCTGTTCGTCCAAATATGATAAGATTTATGCCACCACTTAATGTTACAAAAAATGAAATAGATAAAGCAGTTTCAATACTAGATTCAGTATTAAAAGATATGTGAACTTATACAAGGAATAGTTTATATGAGTAAAGAAAAATGTGTTCTCGCATACAGTGGAGGAATGGATTCAACAATTTCCACAGTATGGATACAAGAAAATTATAATATGGATGTCGTTACATTAACAGTAGATTTAGGCTCAGGCCCTGAGATTGAACGTGTTAGAGAAAGGTCAAAAAAAGCAGGAGCCATAGAATCATTAGTCTGGGATGTAAAAGATGAATTTGTTAATAATTATATTTTTCCAGGACTCAAAGCAGGAGCTGTATATGAAGATTCATATGCATTATCAACAGCTTTAGGCAGACCCCTTATGGCTAAAAAACTGGTTGAAGCCGCTAGAAAAGTTGGAGCAAGTGCAGTTGCTCATGGCTGTACAGGTAAGGGTAATGATCAAGTAAGATTTGATGCTTCAGTAATGACCTTAATGGCTGATAGCTCTCCTCTAAAAATCATAGCTCCAGCTAGAGAATGGGGTATGACAAGAGATGAGGAAAAAATGTATGCCAATAAAGCAGGATTAGAGTTACGTGAGGTTGGAAATGATCAAAGAGTATACTCTATTGACAGAAATATATGGGGGCAAGCAATAGAAGGAGAAGACTTGGAAGATACATGGTCAGAACCTCCTGAAGATGCTTTTTCATGGACAAAGTCAATAGAAAATACACCTGATAAACCAATTGAAATCATAATCGGTTTCGAAAAAGGAATTCCAGTTTCATTGGATAATAAAAAAGTTTCCGGTAAGGACTTAATTGAAAAACTTAATAGTTTAGCTGGCGAACATGGTGTAGGAAGAATAGACCACACAGAAAATAGGCTAGTAGGAATAAAATCGAGAGAAGTTTATGAAACTCCTGCTGCAATAGTTCTTCACAAATCAATTAAAGCACTTGAAACATTAACCCTTTCAAGAGATCAACAAAGAATGAAAAACACTATCTCTCAAGTCTATTCTGACATGGTTTATGATGGAAGATGGTTTACTGAATTAAGAAATAATATTGATGCAATGATGAATGATATGCATAAATATACCACAGGAGAAGTAAGAGTAAAACTTCATAAGGCAAATTGTATTGTCACAGGTAGGAGATCTGAATATTCTCTTTATGATTTTGACTTGGCAACTTACTCAACAGATGATATTTTTGAACATTCTTCAGCTACTGGATTTATTGATATATTTTCATTGCCTGGTAAAACTCAAGCAAAAAATCAAACTTTTCATGATAGTAAATGATAGGATTTTTTTATGTCTAATATGAACAAAAAAAATAATTTTACTAGTAGTGTCAGCGGTAATAATTTAGAAGATGATTTCACATCTTCTATTGACATTGACAAGCAAATGTATGAGGAAGATATCATAGGGTCAATTGCTCATACTAAAATGCTTGCTAAGCAAAAAATTATTACTGAAAAAGATAAAGAAAAAATTATTACTGGTCTTTTGACTATAAAAAAAGAAATATCAAGCAATACATTTGAATGGAAATCTGGTTTAGAAGACATACATATGAATATAGAAAGTCGACTATATGATCATATTGGAGAAATTGCTGGCAAACTACATACAGCTAGATCAAGAAATGATCAGGTTGTTACCGATGTTAGAATGTGGACTAAAAAAACATGCATACAAATGATCTCAAAAATTTCAGAATTACAATATTCATTTGTAAAAATTGCAGAAAAAAATATTGATACATTACTTCCAGGGTACACACATTTGCAAAAAGGACAACCCATTTCACTGGCTCATCATTTTTTAGCATATTATGAAATGTTAAAAAGAGATTTGAATCGATTTGAGCAAGTTTACAGCAGCGCAGATGTAATGATCTTGGGGTCAGGTGCTTTATCAGGGGTTAGTTATCCTGTAGATAGAGAATGGTTAGCAAAAGAGTTAAAATTTTCAAATATTTCAAACAATTCTATGGATGGAGTTTCTGATAGAGATTTTATTATTGAATTCATAAATGCTTGCTCGCTACTGATGACTCATTTATCTAGGTTTAGTGAAGAGATAATTATTTGGTCTTCAGAAGAATTTCAATTCATAAAAATTTCAGATAATTTTTCAACCGGCTCTAGTATGATGCCCCAAAAAAGAAATCCTGATTACGCGGAATTAATTAGAGGAAAAACTGGCGGAGTGTTTGGTTCTTTAGTTGGTATGTTTACAATCTTAAAAGGATTACCACTAACATATAATAGAGATTTGCAAGAAGACAAAAAGCATCTTTTTGAATCTGCATCCACAACAATGAAGTGCTTAGATGTTGCAGATGGAATAATTAAGAACATAAAAATAAACAAAGAAATAATGCTTTCTTCAGCCGAAAATAGTTTTATTTTAGCCACTGATATAGCAGATTATTTAGTGAAAAAAGGTATTCCTTTTAGAGAGTCATATGTGATTATTTCTAACTTAACAAAAGAGCTAATCAAGAAAAATAAAATGATTTCATCACTCACAATAAATGACTACAAAAAATACTCTGAATACTTTGAAGAAGATATTTTGAAACTAAGTTTAAAAACAGCTATTGAATCAAGGAATTCTGTTGGTGGAACTGCAAGAAAAATTGTCGAAAAAGCTTTAATTAAGGCTAAAAAAGAGATAAAAGTAACTACTAATAATTATGAAAAAAATTAGAATTTCTCCTTCAATTTTATCTGCCGATTTCTTGAATTTATATGACTCAATCAAGGAAATTGAAAACGCAGGTGCTGATGAGATACATTATGATGTAATGGATGGCATGTTTGTACCTAATATAACTTTTGGATTGCCAATTTTAGATTCTATAAGAGCCATAACAAATCTAAAGATAGATGTACATATGATGGTAGAAGAGCCCATAAGGTTTATAAATGAATTCGAGAGAAGTGGGGCAGATATATTCACTATTCACTATGAAGCATGTGAAAATATCGAAGATTCTATAAGAAAAATAAAAAATAGTAAAATGGAACTTGGTATCTCAATAAAACCTAATACAAATGTAAAATCAATACTACCATATATAGAAAGCGTAGATAGAATATTGATAATGACCGTAGAGCCTGGATTTGGAGGACAGACCTTTAATGAAAATATGGTAACAAAAATATCAACTATAAAAAATTATTCTCTTGAAAAAAATATTGATATAGATATTGCTGTAGACGGGGGTATTAAAGTTGAGAACTCAAAAAAAGTCATAGATGCCGGGGCTAATGTTTTAATTTCAGGCACAGGAATATTTAATTACCATAGGGGCCCAAGGACTGCTATCTCAGAATTGAGAAATTCAAAGAAACAATAAACTATTCAGCAGAAAGTGAAACGCCTTTTTTATCTAAAGTTCTTATCTCTCGTGCTGTTAATTTGATTCTATATTTTTTACCATTAATTACTACCCACTTGTTTTGTAAATTAGGCTTAGACATTTTTCTTGTAGCATTAAGTGCGTGGGAACGTTTATTTCCAAATAAAGGTTTTGGTTTTGGGCCTAATCCCAATTTTTCTCTCAACTGATCAGATGATGGCATAAAAAATTCCTAAAAGTGCTTATATAAATTATTATAGATGTTTTTATAAATAACTAATTATTTCAGCAAATAATTTGTTAAGTATTTGTTAAATTAATAGTAATATTACTATTTTATATGTAAAATTATTTTTTTTCCATGACAATTGAGGGCAATATCAAACTAAACACACTAAATTCAATTCAATTATATGAAGCAATTCAATCTTTTTCTAAATCTTTAGAAATAAATTTAGAAACAATAAATGCCTTAAATGTTTTTCCCGTTCCTGATGGTGATACTGGTACGAATATGTATTTATCAGTAAAGTATATTTTAGAAAATCTGAATGAAAAAGATAAAGAAAAACCAACAAACATATTAACAAAAGATATAGCTAAATTAAGTCTCTTGGGGGCAAGAGGTAACTCAGGCTTAATTCTTTCACAATTCTTCAAAGGTTTGTCCCAATCTTTGGAGAATAAGAAGTTTCTAGATTCCAATAGTTTTGCAGAGTGTTTAGACTTAGCAACAAAAAATGCATACAGCTCTCTTCCTAATCCCGTTGAAGGAACTATGATTACAGTNTTTAGAGAATGTGCNGANCANGCAANNCTNGAGGTTTCNAAAAAATCTGATTTNCCANAATTAATTTCTAATGTTGCGGAAATATCTATTGAATCNGTNAGAAATACTCCCAAATTATTACCTGTATTAGATGAGGCTGGNGTGATAGATTCTGGNGGTTTCGGATTTGCAATAATACTCNCAACNTTAATGAACTTCATTTGTGGTNANAAATCTCCATCAAAAAAATTAGAAGTNCCAATGCCAGATTCAAAATCTTTTGAAGGNAAAATTAATCNNAAATTTTTATCAGANCANGAATTNGATGANTGGGGNTTTTGTACAACATTTTCTGTAGAAACAAATGATAATAATTTAGANCTGAAGTCTATACAAAAGGAATTAGAAATAATCGGTAAATCTGTAGCAGTAGATTCTATGGAAAATATACTAAAAATTCATGTTCATGTAGAGAACTCCGATATAGCAATTTCATATGGTAAAAAGCTTGGTAAGGTTTCAAACATAGAAATTGGAAATATGGATAAACAATTTTTTAATTTAAAGAATAATAAACCTGTAAGTAATTATAATTTTGAAATAGTCACTTTTGCTTCAGGAGAGGGTATTGCAGAACTTATTCATAGCGCAGGGTGGGATATAACTAAAATAATCAGACTAAATAATAACGCCTTACCATCAATATCTGAAGTTCTTGAAGTTATTAATAACTGTGATGCAGATAACATCATACTTATAACTAATAACCCAAACCTGATTGCTTCTACGAATCAAATTGATGAATTATCAAAAAAAATAGTAACAGTAGTACCAACAAAAAATGAACAAGAAGGGATATCTGCACTTTTTGCTTTTAATCCAGACAATGATATTGAAACTAATTCAAAATTAATGGAGGAAAGCTATCTTAGCATTTCATCTGGATTTATAGCTAAGTCAAGTAGAAATGTAAAATTAAATGGTGTAGACATTAAAAAAGATGAATACTTTGGGATTTTAGATAAAATCGTTCAAAAAACTGGAAAAAATAAATTAGAAGTACTAAATTCTTTGATAAAGAATAACATAAAAGAGGAAAAATTTATTACAATTTTTTCAAAAGATAAACTTAATAATGTTGAGATAGAAAAAATTGAAAGTCTGCTAAATAATTATGAAATTGAAATTATATACGGTGGACAATCATTACAAGAATTTTTAATTTCAGCTGAATGAATGGAAAAANAATGAAAATAGCAGTAGTTACAGACAGCACATCGGATATTCCCGCAAATATTGCGACTAAAAATAAAATTAGCGTAGTACCCCTAAATTTACATGTGGAAAATAAAACATATTTAGATAATATAGATATTTCAGCAGATGAATTATATGAGATGCTTCCATCCTCTAGCGTAGCCCCTACCACATCAGNGCCATCAGCAGGTACATTCATAGAAGTTTATGAAAATTTACTGAAATCATATGATCAAATTATATCAATCCATATTTCATCAAAATTAAGTCTTACACATGGCTCGGCTGTAAATGCAGCTAAAGAAATTAATAAGAAAAAAAAGTTGGTTGAAGTTATTAATTCAGAAACTGCTTCAATGGCACTAGGACTAACCTCAATAATTGTTGCTGAGACAATCAAAAAAAATAATATATCTCTTGATGAAGCAAAAGAACTTAGTAAAAATCTTAGTGAAAGATCAACTTTCTTAGGTATGGTTCCTACTTTAAAATATTTAGTAAGAGGTGGCAGAATAGGTAAAGCTAAAGGTTTTGTTGGGTCACTATTAAAATTCAAGCCAATTCTTACAATGCAAGATGGTGAAGCCCATCCATTAGTTAGAGTAAGAAGCATTGAAAAGGGTATAAATAAACTTAAAGAATTAGCTCAAGAAAATGCACCACTAGAAAAAATTTCTGTTTTGTATACTACAGAAAAAGATAAAGCTGAAGAAATAGCTGAAGACATAAAAACATTTGATAAAAAAATTGACCCTATTATTGCTCAATTAGGTCCTGTAATTGGAGCGCACTTAGGTCCAAATGTACTAGGATTAGGTTATATAAAATCTTATTAATTCACTAATGAAAAATGGTTCAAAAAATCAAGAAATAACCAACTCATTAATTAAAGTATTAAATCTTGAAGCTAAGTTAAAATTTTCAGACAATTCAGTAATTGGGGGAATGGATGGTCTATTAAGTAAATCTGAAAAAATTTTCCCATGGATATATGACATTGAACCAATTAAAGGAATGAACTATAGATCATTGATGCCAGGAGAAAGGCAAAGATGGGCAAAAAATGTTATTCAAAGAATAAATAATATAAAAACCCAGAAACCATCTATAAATATCACAATAAATAGCAAAATAAATGAATTAAAATTTCTTCACTGGTCTACAAAGAAAAAATTATTAGGTACTCGTATAAAAACCTTAGGTGACATATTTTCTTTTTTCCCAAATAGACATATAAATTATTCAAAATCTGTTTATATAAACGATACACTCGACAAAGAAATTGTTACTGTAGAAGGTACTATAATAAAATCTCAAAAAGGCAAAACGAGTACAAATCTCTCATATTCAAAAATACTTATTAAGGACCAATCGGGTTTAGCTAGTTGCACTTTTTTTAGGCAGCCATATTTATTTGATCAAATGAAAAAAGGGTTAAAGATTAAGATTAGCGGAGAGGTAAAAAAATATAACAATTTTGTCCAATTTAATAATCCAGACTACGAAATAAAAAACAATTTTTCTACACAAAATACACATGCAGGTAATTTTCTACCAGTTTATCCTTTATTGGAAGGAATTCCTCAAAGAACAATCAGAAATACTATAAGAAAATCTCTGGATAATGGATCAAATTTGATAAATGATTTTATTCCAAATGAAATATTAAAAAGAAATAATTTTTTCCCCTTAAGAAAAGCATTTGAAAATATGCATTTCCCCCTAACTATAGAGGAACAAAAAGAGTCAAATAGAAGGTTAGCTTTTAATGAACTTTTTTTATACCAGCTATTAGGTTTGAAAAAAAAATATCAATGGCAAAAAGAAGAAAATAGTATAAATATTTCTGATCAAGAGATAGTGAATATTTTTATTAACTCTCTGAAATTCTCTCTAACTAACGACCAGATATCTTCTATAAATGAAATTTTGAAGGATATAAATTCTATAATTCCAATGTCAAGACTTTTGCAAGGAGAAGTTGGGAGTGGAAAAACTATAGTTGGAATATGCGCTCTACTAGCAACTGTTTCAAGCGGATATCAAGCATTGATGATGGCTCCAACAGAAGTTTTAGCAGAACAACATTTTATTAATATGGTTNATNAGTTAAAGGGAAAAAAAGTAAATAACCTATACGAAAATTATGTTTATGATATTTTTTTACCTGGTGTAGCTAATAAAAAAATAAAACTAATTTTACTAACAGGAAGTGTTAAGAATAAAACTAAAAAAGAAATAATTAAACTAATTAATAATGGAAAAAATAATATAGTGATTGGTACACATTCATTAATTCAAGAAAAAGTTCATATATCTAATTTAGGTATGGTTGTAATAGACGAGCAACACAAGTTCGGGGTTGAACAGAGAAAAATACTTACATCTAGAAATCCACGCCCTCATCTGTTAGCGATGTCTGCAACTCCAATACCAAGAACTTTATCCTTGACAGTGTACGGAGACTTAAACATTTCTACATTAAGAACATTACCAAAGGATAGATCGGAAATAGAGACATATGCGGTAGATAAAGAATCTGAAATAAATGATGCATATAATAAAATCATTGAAGAAGTAAGAGCTGGCAGGCAAGCTTTTATCGTATGTCCTTTAATTGAAAAATCTGAATCAATCGATGCTGATTCAGCAATAGAAACCTTTGAATTACTAAAGAATAGTATTTTTTCTAAGGAGAAAATTGCATTACTACATGGAAAAATGAATATCAAGGAAAAGCAAGAGATCATGGGAAAAATGAGAGATAAGGAAATAGATATACTCGTATCAACACCAGTAATAGAAATTGGTGTTGATATTCCAAATGCAAGTTGTATGGTTATCATGAGTTCAAATAGATTTGGTTTAGCACAATTGCACCAAATCAGAGGAAGAATAGGCAGAGGTAAGCACAAAAGTTTTTGCTTTCTTTTTCATAAAAATACAAATGAAAATTCACAAAAAAGAATTGAAGTAATAACTGAAAATAATGATGGTTTTAAAATTTCTTATGAAGACATGAAATTACGTGGACCTGGTGCTTATTTAGGAACAACTCAAAGTGGATGGAGTGAACTAAAATTCGCAAATATTGAGGATGAAGATTTGATTAAATTATCAAAAAAAGAAGCAGAATATTTATTTTTTGAAAATAAAAAATTTATAATAAATAATGATGAACTAATTAATCAAGTAAAGTTGTTAGAAATAAAAATTAATAATTAAATTATGCAAAAAGATATAAAAAATATTATCTCAGACTCTCTAAAAATAAATGGTGGAGAATATAAGGAAATTCGTATTGAAGAAAATAATTCTACTAGAATAACTTACAAGGGGAATTCAAGGGAAAATATTTCAATCAATTCTGGCATTGGAGGCTGCGCTAGAGTTTATTCAAATGGAGGGTGGGGCTTTAGTAGTTTTAATGATATCTATGAATCAAAGAATAAAATGTCTGAAGCAATTAATTTATCAAAACTTAACACAGGTAAGTCAATAAATTTTGAAAAGAATTCTGCAGGTAAAATTTCTATACCAGCAAGATCAATTAAAAACCCTAAAAATATTTCTTTAAATGAAAAAATTAATATCCTAGAGCATTATAAGGACTTAATAGTTAATAAAAAAAATATAAACGGTTGTGATATATCTTACGGAGACCTTGAAAGAAGAGTTATTTTTACAGATACATTAGGAAATGAAATTGAACAAAGTTTCATCCATGTTATTCTTAGAATTTCCGCAAATAGTACTGATGGAAACGAGATGCTTCAATCAGGATTTTCTATCGGTTCTTTAGGAGATTTTAGCATTGTAGAAAATTTGGATAAAGAAGTTAAAGAGTGCGTAATGAAGGCACAAAATTTAATAAATGCAGAAAAAATAGAAGGTAAGGAATCTACAGTAATTTTAGATCAAATTTTGGCTGGAGTTTTCGTCCATGAAGCTTTTGGACATTTATCTGAAGCCGATAATGTATATGAAAATGAAAGACTTAAAAAAATATTAAAGCTTGGAACAAAATTTGGAAATAAAGATCTTAATATAACAGATGGAGCCAAAATCCCTAATCTACGAGGCTCGTATGATTTTGACGATGAAGGCACTCCATCTACAAAGACACCTTTAATTCGAGATGGAGAATTAGTTGGAAGACTACATTCCAAGGAAACTGCATCAAAAATGAATGAAAAAAATACTGGTAATGCTAGAGCTATCTCTTATTCCTATCCTCCAATCGTACGTATGACTAATACAATTATTGAAAATAGTAATAATAATATTAGAGATATATTAAAAGATACAAAAGATGGTCTATATGTTAAGAATTGGTATGGTGGAATGACTCAACATGAGATGTTTACTTTTTCTTCTGCTGAAACATACAAAATTGAAAATGGAGAGATCAAAGAAACTCTTAGGCCAGTAAAACTCTCTGGAAATTTATTTAATACTCTAAAAAATATCGATGGCATTGCTAATGACTTATTGATCAATCAAGGTGGAGGATGTGGAAAAGGTGGACAAATGCCATTACCTGTATCTAATGGTTCACCACACATACGAATTAATAGCTGCTTAGTTTCAAGTGGGTAAATTATGAAAAAAATTAAAGATTATCTATCAGGCAAATTTGATCAATACGAAATTTACAGTGCACAAAGTAATTCTAGGAGTATTTCCTTTGAATCAAATGAACTAAAAGAAATTTCATCAAAACAGTCTCAAGGCACAGCTATAAGAGGTGTTAAAAAATCTGACCTAACTTTTGCCTCCACATCAAACACTAATCCAGACAAGTTTATAAATGTTGTAGAAGAATTATCTGAATATCCAATATTTGCGCCAATTAATTTTCCAGGATATTCAAAAAAAGAAAAACAAGTTAAATTATATTCTAAAGATACTTATAAATTTCCTAATGATTACCTAATCGACCAAATAAAATTATCACGTGATAAAATATTAAAATTATTTCCTGAAGCGCTCTGTGATTCAGGATTTAATCTTATTGAATCAGAAAGCAAATTAGAAAATTCTAGTGATTTAGAAATAATTACAAAGCAATCTTATTCAGGTTTTTATATTTCAGTTCAGGTCATAAATAACAAAGATATGCTTAATATTTATGATGGATATTCGTCATCATTAATTATTAATAAAGATCAAATAACAATGATTACGGAAAAGATAATTAAGTATCTAAAACTTGGAGAAAAAATAGTTGAGCCACCAAAAAATGGCTGCCCTGTGGTATTCACACCATCAGGACTTTTGCAATCGATAATTTCTCCACTGCTAGTATCCTTCAATGGTAGCAATATAGCAAAAAATCTATCAAAACTTTCAAATAAAGAGAATAATAAAATTATAGATGAAAAAATTAGTATATATGACAACCCATCCATAGATTACAGCCCTGCATCAAAAAATTATGATGACGAGGGTGTGCCTTCTGATAAATTTGATTTGGTAAAAGATGGTAAATTTATATCAGGATATTACGATTTAAAATCATCCAAAGAAGCAAAAAAACAAACTACAGGCTCAGCAGGCCGTTCAATAAACTCGCAACCAATGCCAACAACTTCAAATATTATTATGGCAAAAGGTAAAGACAAATTAGATAATATAATAAAATCTATTGATGACGGTATATTAATCGACAGTTTACTAGGCGCCGGGCAAGGAAATGAATTATCTGGAGACTTCAGTGCAAATATTTCATTAGGGTACAGAATAAAAAATGGTAAATTAATAGGAAGAATAAAAAATACCATGCTTTCTGGTAATGCTTTCGATGCTCTTTCAAAAATAAATCACCTAAGTCTAGAAACAGAAAATATATTTGGAACAATTAATCTACCTTATCTTTGCACAAATAATGTAGAAATTTCCTCATAAAAATTTTACTATATTATAAAAAACAAAACAATTATTATGAAAAAAAAAATACCCACAACATTTACTCCTCCACCAAATCTTACTCGGGATAAAAAAGGCCTTGTTATAGTAAATACTGGTAATGGTAAAGGTAAAACTACTGCAGGATTTGGCATAATACTAAGAGCATGGGGTAGAGATATGAAAACACTGGTAATTCAATTTATAAAAAATGAAAAATCAATGTATGGAGAACAGCTTGCTGTATCAAAACTAGATATAGAACTTATTACTTCTGGCAGAGGCTTTACTTGGACATCTAAGGACCTCACTGAAGACGAAGATTTAGCTCAAAAAGGTTGGAAAATAGCCAAAGAAAAAATTCTTTCTGATAATTACGATGTAATTCTATTAGATGAAATAACCTATCCCATAAATTATGGATGGATTGAAATTAATGATGTAATTGAAACCCTAAAGAAAAAGCCTGATATGCTGCATATAATACTCACAGGTAGAGATGCAGATATAAGAATTCAAGAATCTGCTGATTTAGTAACTGAAATGAAAGAGCATAAACATCCTTATACTGATCAAGGAATTGTCGCCCAAAAAGGTATTGAGTTTTGAATTCTTCGAAAATGATAACTGAAAACAGTGAGTTTAAACCTGTGGAATATTGGGCAAAAATTCCTCATGGTATATGGTTGAGAGAAGCAACATCTGTTGCTGTTGATAAAGAGGATAATGTTTATGTGTTCAATAGAGGTAATCAACCAGTATTAATTTTTGACACAAATGGTAATTTGATTAATATGTGGGGTAACGATAACACAGATAATGAAATAAGAATAATAACTGATTCTTATGGAAATACAATGCAATTTTGGAAAACATGGTTCATAAGGCCACATGCAATTACTATAGATCATGAAGAAAATATTTGGTTAGTTGATGACTCTGGAAACCAAATACATAAAATGACTAAAAGTGGTAAAACATTATTAACCATTGGCACCGGTGAAGAAGCCCCAGCTCAAAGTGGAAAAATGTTTAACAGGCCAACTGATGTAGCTGTATCTAAAACTAATAATGAAATTTTTATATCTGATGGTTATGGAAATTCAAGAATTCATAAATTAGATAAAAAAGGAAATTTAATTAAATCATGGGGTAGGCCAGGGACAGATCCCGGTGAATTTAATCTACCACATAATTTAGCATTAATTGATGATGAAGAAATTATTGTATGCGATAGAGAAAGTAATAGAATTCAAATTTTTGATACTGAAGGAAACTTCTTAAGACAATGGTTTGTCCATAAAGCAGTTGCTGTAGAAGTTGTTGGTAAAGGTGAAAATGTAAGAATATTTATAGCAGAACAAGGCCCAACAACAGGATCTCCGCAAAGAGGTGTTGACAATATAGGAAATAGAATTGGAATTTATGATAGATATGGAAAAAGAATAAATCGTATTGGATCTGAGAAATTTGGTGAACATCCTGATGGCTTCTTATGGCCTCACAGTCTAGCAATAGACAGCTATGGAAGTATATACATTGCTGAAGTTTCTTATGTTGAATGGGGAAAATATCAAAATCCAAAAAAAGAAATGATTTCACTAAGAAAATGGATAGTAACTTAGACGATTTGGTGTAGAATCTAACAAAATTAAGGAACTGAAAAATGAAACCAATAACAATAAAAAATGTAAAAACAATATTAACTGAACCAGACAATATAAGATTAGTTATTGTAAAAATTGAAACATCTGAACCAGGTTTATATGGCGTTGGTTGTGCAACTTTTACCCAAAGACCAACAGCAGTTGCTGCAGCTATAGAGGATTACTTAAAGCCATTTATATTAGGCAAAAATGTAGCAGATATTGAGGATATATGGCAATCATCTTATGTATCTTCCTACTGGAGAAATGGGCCAGTATTAAATAATGCATTATCAGGTGTAGATCAAGCATTATGGGATATCAAAGGCAAGATGGCAAATATGCCTGTATACGACTTACTTG
>PAOV01000045.1 GCA_002708145.1 Chloroflexota bacterium | reverse complement strand
CAAGATAAAGAAAGTGTAACACTTGTTCACAAAGGTAACATTATGAAATTCACTGAAGGTGGATTTAGAGATTGGGGTTATGAGCTTGCACGTGAGGAGTTTGGTGCTAAA
Source organism: Chloroflexota bacterium (assembly GCA_002708145.1). GTDB lineage: Bacteria > Chloroflexota > Dehalococcoidia > Lucifugimonadales > Lucifugimonadaceae. The sequence goes on along the minus strand of PAOV01000045.1, from coordinate 11,972 downwards.
CCGTTAGATGGAGGGCCTTGGCATTCATTTCCTAATCCTGAAACTGGGGAAGAAATTATTGTTAAAGACGTGATTGCAGATGCAATGCTTCAACAAATTCTCACACGTCCTTCAGAATATGATGTTATTGCAACTTTAAATCTTAATGGAGATTATATTTCAGATGCTTTAGCTGCACAGGTAGGTGGAATTGGTATTGCTCCAGGAGCTAATATAAATTATATGACAGGTAAGGCTTTATTTGAAGCAACACATGGTACTGCACCAAAGTATGCTGGCTTAGATAAAGTAAATCCAAGTTCTGTTATCTTATCAGGAGAAATGATGCTTAGACATCTTGGTTGGATAGAAGCAGCTGATTTGATTCAAGATGCTATGAATAAAACATTTACACAAAAAAAAGTGACGTATGATTTTGCAAGACAAATGAAAGATGCTACACTTCTAAAATGCTCTGAATTTGGGGATGCAATTATTACGAATATGTAATAATGAATTTCATTGATTTTGCATCAATCCACGTTAAGGCAGGTGATGGCGGCAATGGCTGCACTGCTTTTTTAAGAGAAAAATTCCGACCTAAAGGCGGCCCATCTGGTGGTGATGGTGGTAGAGGGGGGCACGTTGTTATCATATCTGATTCGAATCTATCAACTCTTCATGATGTATCTTATAATAGAAAATATTTTGCTAAAAAAGGTGGTGATGGTAAAGGCAAAAATATGCATGGTAAAAATGGACAAGACATTCATATTAAGGTGCCCTTAGGAACAATTATAAGAGATGTCGAAACAGATAATTATATAGATGATTTAAAAGAAAATAATAAGAAAATCATTATTGTTCGTGGAGGTAATGGAGGATTTGGGAATGCCCGGTTTAAAACTCAAAATAATCCAGCTCCAAGAAGAGCTAATCAAGGTCAAACAGGTGAAGAAAAAAAATTAGAATTAGAATTAAAAGTTCTAGCAGATGTTGGTCTTGTAGGATTTCCGAATGCAGGAAAATCAACACTTATATCAAGGATATCAAATGCTAAACCTAAGATTGCAGATTATCCGTTTACAACACTTGAACCCAATTTAGGAATCGTTAAATATCATGATTATAAAAGTTTTGTAGTCGCAGATATTCCAGGTTTAATAGAAGGTGCATCTTCAGGCAAAGGTTTAGGATTAAAGTTTTTAAAACATATAGAGCGAACAAAGGTTTTAGCTTATATGATTGATATTCATTGCGAAGATATAACCAAAGAATTGCAGACATTAAAAAATGAATTAAAGCAATATAATCCAGATTTAATTAAAAAACCTTCAATATTATTTATTACAAAAGTTGATATGGAAGACGCTGATAATCCAAATAAATCAATTCCTAAAAATATAGATTTAATTAAAATATCTTCATTGAAAAATATTAATCTTAATGAAGCTGTAAATATGATGTATAAGCAAATTGATTCTTAGTGATGGTTTCATTTTGTTACAACATATAAATGGAATATGGTTTAATCATCTTTTAAATTGAAGAGAGCCGGTTTTGAAAAAATGTAATATAAATCACATTTCAGACGAGTCTAAAGCTCTAAATTGTCTATTAAATTTTTATAATTATAAAGTAATCAAGGGAGAAAACATGAACATAATTCTTAATATCCAAAAATCATTCTTTTTATCAATTCTTTTTTTAGCATTTAGTTTTTCTCAGCATTTTAATGTTACGCTAGAGGAAACAGGTGAATCCACATTATTTATTTTTCAGGATTCTATTGAAAGTTTAGAAGTTGGTGATGAATTAGGTCTGTTTGATTCTAATGGTATTTTAGATTCAGATGGTAATACTGGAGAGGTATTAATTGGTGCTGGTACTTGGTCTGGTTCCCAGCTTGAGATTACTGCAATTACTGCTGTTAATTTATCAGAATTTGGAGGCCCTATTCTCCCTGGATCTGTTAGTGGTAATTCTATGGTTCTTAAAGTTTGGAAAGCATCTGAAAGCTTGGAATACGATGCAGAGTATTCAACAAGTTCAGGTTCAGGTTCATTTAATGGATTATTCACAGCAGTTGATAGTGTTACCTTGATTGATCCAGATCCTCCATATTATAATGTTACTATATCTGAAACAGGAGAGTCTACATTATTTATTTTTCAAGATTCTATTGATGGTTTAGAATTTGGAGATGAATTAGGTCTATTTGATTCTAATGGTATTTTAGATTCAAATGGTAATACTGGAGAGGTACTAGTTGGTGCTGGTATTTGGTCTGGTTCTCAAATTGAGATTGTTGCTATTGGAGCTGTTGATTTGTCAGAATTTGGTGGTCCAATTCTACCAGGTGCAGTTAGTGGTAATACAATGTCTCTGAAAGTATTTAAAACAGCAGAGGAAGCAGAGTATCAAGCTACTTATACAACTGGTTCAGGTTCAGGTTCATTTAATGGTTTATTTAGTTCTATTGATAGTATCTCACTTGAAGCTGCGTGTGCAGATGATGATGCTTCAGTTTCACCTTTTGGTTGCGAAACAGCAGCTGCAACATTTGGCTGTGATTTTGCATGGGGTGGTTCGACTATTGGAGAATTTTGTACTGAAACATGTGGTACTTGTCCAGTATACGGATGTACAGATGATACAGCAGACAATTATAATCCTGATGCTAATACGGATGATGGTTCATGTGAATACCCTGCATGTGCTGACAATGATTCTCTTGTATCACCATTTACTTGTGAACAAGCTGTTAGTCAATTTGGATGTAGTTTCCAATGGGGTGATCAGTTGATTAGCGAAGCATGTCCTGAATCATGTGGTGAATGTGAAGGTGATGAATGTGGAAGTGGAATTTTTGATTGTGAAGGTGTATGTGATGGTACAGCTGTAGAAGATTGTGCTGGTGATTGTGGTGGTTCTGCAGTTGAAGATGAATGTGGAGTATGTAATGGTAATGGACCGGAAGAAAATTTTGATTGTAATGGTAACTGCGTAGTTGATACAGATTGTACTGGTGTATGCGGTGGCGATGCAGTTGTAGATGAATGTGGTGTATGTGAAGGTGATGGAATTGCAGATGGTGCGTGTGATTGCGATGGCAATGTTTTAGACTGTGCAGGTGTTTGTGATGGCTCTGCTGCTGAAGATGAATGTGGTGTATGCGATGGTGACAATTCTTGTTTTGGTTGTACAGATTCAGATGCATGTAACTATGATTCATCGGCTACTTTAGATGATGGTTCATGTACAGGTCCTTATTTATGTGATGACGGTTCAACTCTTGTTTGTGATCTAGATGAATGTCCTGATGGTTCTGGTGGAGAAATATCAGATGGATGTGATCTTCCTATTAATAATTTATATTTAATGGATGGTAGTGTTTTATACAATTCTCAGGATGATATTGGAGGATTTCAGTTTATAGTTGATGGAGCAACTCCTTCTGGTGCCTCTGGGGGTGATGCAGCAGCAGCAGGATTTACGGTTTCAGCTGGAGGTGCTACGGTTCTTGGCTTTTCATTTACAGGAGCAAGTATACCCGCTGGTTGTGGAACTTTAACAAATTTATCATTAAGTGGTACGGCTACAGGTTTGTCTGGAATTGTTATGTCTAGTCCTGGTGGAGTTGCTTTAGATTTTACATATTATGAAGGTGGGGATGACGATGGTGGAGATGGCTGTGCAAGTGGAATTTTTGATTGTGAAGGTGTATGTGATGGTACAGCTGTAGAAGATTGTGCTGGTGATTGTGGCGGTTCTGCAGTTGAAGATGAATGTGGCGTATGTAATGGCTCAGGTCCAGAAGAAAATTTTGATTGTAATGGTAATTGCGTAGTTGATACAGATTGTACTGGTGAATGTGGTGGTGATGCAGTTGTAGATGAATGTGGTGTATGCGAAGGTGATGGAATTGCAGATGGTGCGTGTGATTGTGATGGTAATGTTTTAGATTGTGCTGGCGATTGTGGTGGTTCTGCTGTTGAAGATGAATGTGGTGTATGTAATGGTAATGGTCCAGAAGAAAACTTTGATTGTGATGGTAATTGTATTTCAATTGATACAGATGGGGATGGATTATGTGATTTTTTAGATGTTGATGATGATAACGATAATGTTTTAGATGAAAACGATTCAGATCCACTTGATAACACCTTATGTTCAGACATTGATAATGATTTATGTGATGATTGTTCATCAGGAGTTTTTGATGAAGCCAATGATGGATCTGATTACGATGCAGATGGATTATGTGATGCAGGTGATAGTGATGATGATAACGATAATGTTCCTGATATCACTGACTCTGATGATTATAATGAATTTATTTGTTTTGATTTAGATAGTGATACCTGTGATGATTGTTCATCAGGAGTATTTGATAATACAAATGATGGATTAGATACAGATAGTGATGGATTATGTAATGCAGGTGATACTGATGATGATAATGATAATGTCGAAGATAATCTTGACTCAGATCCACTTGATAACACCTTATGTTCAGATTTAGATAGTGATACGTGTGATGATTGTTCATCAGGTGTATTTGATGATGCTAATGATGGATTAGATACAGATAGTGATGGATTATGTGATGCGGGTGACCCAGATGATGATAATGATAATGTCGAAGATGAGAATGACTCCGATCCACTTGATAATACCTTATGTTCAGATAATGATAATGATTTATGTGATGATTGTTCATCGACTTTATATGATGAAGCTAATGATGGATTTGATTATGATGAAGATGGTTTATGTGATACAGGTGATTCTGATGATGATAATGATGGTCTAGGAGATGCTCAAGATACAGAAGATAATAATGAATTTATTTGTTTTGATATTGACAATGATACCTGTGATGATTGTTCATCAGGTCAATTCGATCAAACTAATGATGGATTGGATACAGATGGTGACGGTGCATGTGATGCNGGTGATACNGATGATGATAANGATAATGTCGAAGATGANNNTGACTCAGATCCNCTTGATAANACNTTATGTTCAGATTTAGATAGTGATACCTGTGATGATTGTTCATCAGAAGTATTTGCATTAGATGATGATGGATTGGATACAGATGGAGATGGCGCATGTGACGCGGGTGATACNGATGATGATNATGATNNTGTNNTAGATAATTTTGACTCAGATCCACTTGATAATACCTTATGTTCAGATTTTGATAATGATGAATGTGATGATTGTTCATCAGGAGTATTTGCATTAGATAATGATGGAATAGATTATGATAGTGATGGTGCATGTGATGCGGGTGATACTGATGATGATAATGATGAAGTAACTGATGATGATGATGATTGCGAACAAGGATATCTCGATTGGATATCTAGTTCATTGACAGACCATGATAGCGATGGATGTCAAGATGATTCCGATGAAGATCTTGATGATGATAATGACGAAGTATTAGATGAAAACGATACTTGTCAAACTGGAGATTTAGAATGGATATCTAATATTGATTCTGATTATGATGGAGATGGGTGCCAAGATGATATTAATAACAATGGTATTCATGATATTGGAGAAGAAGATGATGATGATGATAATGACGGTTCATTAGATGAAAATGATACTGATGATAATAATGAATTTATTTGTTCAGATAATGATCAAGATGGATGTAATGATTGTAGCTCAGGATTTTTTAATCTATCTGATGATGGAATAGATGAAGATAGTGATGGTTTTTGCAATGTTAATGATCATTGGGATTTTTGTGCAAATGATTTTATAGATAATGAAAATCCATCAAATGCTTTCCCATATGATGAATGTGATCAATGTATTAATGATATAGGTTATTCTGGAAATTCAGTTTGTTTTCCTAATCCAATAGCTCAAACAATAGTTTTAGATGAAGATCAATCAATTGATATTAATTTAATAACATTATATGGATATTTAGATCAATCTGATGGGTTTTACTTTGTTGTAGATACTACAATGACAAATGGTAATGTTTTGATTAATTCAGATGAACCTACTGATACTTTAAATATAACATATACACCTGTACAAAATTGTAATGATTTTGATGTTAATGGTTATGATGATCAATTTTGGTTTGATGCGTATGTATATTTTCAATCTAATTATCCATATTATCCTTACGGAGCATTATATTCATCAGATATTCAAGGTGAAGAACCTATAAATATTAATATTAATTCTATCAATGATACTCCTGTAATATCAGATTCTCAAATACTTCAAATGCAATCAATATTTGAAGATTGTGATGTAGATAATAATAGTGATCAAGGCAATACTTCTAATCAATATAATTGTTCAAATGACCAATATAATCCTGGAGAAACAATACAAAGTATTATTTCAGAATTAAGCATTATAGATCCTGATATATTACCATGTGTTGAAAACCAAGATGAGTTTGGGATGGCAATTGTTGGTATTAGTACGGAAATTAATGAGTCTTGGCAATACAATACAGGAACTGGTTGGAATACCATCAATTCAACTTTTAATAATAGTCTTTTATTATCTCCAGATGATCTCATTAGATTTGTTCCTTCTACTAATTATAACGGTAGTAAAACTTTTAATTTTGTTGTTTGGGATCAAAGTGTTCATTATCCGGAATTACAGAATGGTAATTCAGTTAACCTAGATTCATATATGGATGATCCACCATTTAGTCTTAATATAGCTACAGCTTCTTTAAATATTATTCCTGTTGATGATTTACCAGAATGGCACCCTGATTTTAGTGTTTTAAGTCAAACTATTAATGAATATGATGAATATTTTGATTTAGAAACAGGTACATTTCCTCAGCTTGGAAATGGTGCTTTTATACCATTTACAATTCAAGAAAGTGATGTTATAGAATTTGACTCTGAAAATTATGATTATTATGCTGTGATTGATGAGCAAACATGTGATCAAGTAATAGATGTTACATTTGATGGATCAACTATGAATATTACTGAAGATCTTACATTTGAAGAAGATTGGAATGATTTGGGAATTGGTTGTCAATATGATATAAGTATTTATATTCAAGATACAATATCTCGTGAAACATCTGAAGCTAGATCATTTACTTATTATTTTCAACCTAGGCAAAGAATCGAACTTAGAACAGGATGGGGTTTTTACTCACTAAATGTTGATCCCTCTGATCCAGAATTTATTCCATATGTAGATAATATAGGAAATGATAGCCCATTATTATTTGATATTTTAAATCCATTACATTCTGCAGATTGTAGTTTAAATCAATCTAATTGTACATCGTCTGATTATTGTGTTTGGGATGAAAATGAAATTAGTTGTCAAAACGCACTAATTGAAGTAGCTGATGAAGCTTATAATGCTATTATAGATTTAGGAAGTTGGAGTGATGGTATTAATAATTGGCAAGATACAGAAGGATATAGAATTAAAACAAGAGGTGCTGTTAATTTATATGTTTCAAATTCAGGTTATGGCCCTCCATCTGGNGGTAAAATTGAAATGCCTGTTACTATTCCATTAGTCTCTGGTTGGAATTTAATTTCTTATCCATCCCAAAATAATGGTCTTTTAGAAGANATTTTATCCGTTTTATTGGATAGCGAAAATCTNTTAGTAGCCTTAGACCAGGATTATATAGGTTATTTTCCTGATTATGAAACAGCTAATGGTATTACTGTAGATGGATTTGATACATTTTTTAAAGATAAAGCCTACTATGTTAAATTACAAAGTCCAACTGATTTAATTATATCTGATCCTGTTCTAGAAAGTGAATATGATGATCTAATTATTGAAAGCTCACCAAGTCGTGATAATCATTTTGTACCAGTTTGGGAAACAGCTACTGAGGCAATGACTATTATTATGGATNTAGCAGAATGGGATAATNTTTTATTAGAAGAAGGTGATGAAATTGGTATCTTTGATAACGATTTATGTGTAGGATCATACGTTGTTCCTGAAGGNGGTTTTCCNGATGAAGCTGGACTAGTTCAAATACCTTGTTCTAAAGATGAGGGTACTGGTAATGGGTTTACTCCAAATAATCCTATTAAATTTAGAGTTTGGAGAGATTCTCAAGAGGTTGACATAGATGCATCTGTTAATGTTTTTACAGATATATCTGGACAAAATCAAAGTCTAATTTTTAAAGCTTTCCAGCAAAGGAGAGCACAAATTGAGGTTAAAGCACCTTCAGTGCCAAGGAANTTTATNGCAGAAGGGGAGACAAATGAAATTGATTTATCTTGGAATAGGCCATCAGTAGGAGATTATAAAGTTTATAATTATCCTGATCCAGGAANCAGTAATGCAGTAACATTTAATATAANAAGAGATGGTCAATCTATTATTGAAAATCTTGATGCTGTAGNNTTTACAGATACGGATCTTAATCATAATACAGAATATGATTATGATATTATATCAGTATCTGTTGTTAATTCATCTTCGGTAGTAGAAGATAATGCTTTAACAAAGCCTGGAACTCCAATATTATCATTATCAGGCCAGAATAATCAAATTGAATTATTATGGGATGATCCTCAGATTACAGGTACTGATTATAATATTGATTATCAAATCTTTCGTGAATGGATTGTAGGAGATCATACTTATAGTCTTCATATTACATCTTTAGATGATGATGTTTACGATCAATCTTTTATTGATAATAATCTTTTAAATTCAACANCATATNCGTATCGAATTAGATCTCATAATTCTTCTGGATTTTCTGATTGGACATCTTATCAAGAAGAAGTAACAAATAATCCAACTGGCAATNTATCGCTTGTTACNGGAATTTTAGATACTACTTATCAGACAATACTTCCACCAGANAACGTTATTGATTTTAATTGGGATAATAANGAAGATGCNGTTTTATATAGGGTTTATGAANGAAATATTTTATTAGAAGAAACAACAGATANTTTCTATAGTGATCCATCTAATGATTCTAGAGATCTTGAGACCTCTACAGTTTATAGATATATAGTTACAGCAGTTGATAATAATGGCAATGAATCAACACCTTCAAATTTAAAAGAAGTTACAACTTTACCTGAATATATTCCAGATNCTCCTANTGGCTTAGAATTGTATTCTGGNCAAAATAATATAAGTTTAAATTGGACAGCTCTNNCTGGTTATGGCTATCCAATAGGTGGTGCTGCAAATAAGTATAATATATATCGTTTTAATCTAAATGATTTTAATCCTGATAGTATATCGATATCTGATATTATATATACTNTTAATGGTACCAANAATACTANTTACACAAATGATTTAGATGATAATGAATATTTTTGTTACGCTGTAAGTGGTGTTAATTCAGAGAATAATGAAGGTCCTTTAGGCGATGTCCTTTGCGAGATAACGCAAGATCAAGCTCAAGCTACAATTCCTCAAAATTTAACCGCATTAGGAGGAAACCAATCAGTATCTCTAACTTGGAGTGCTTCAACAGGATCTCCAATAATNAACTATCAGATTTATCGTTCTGGAAATGGTTTTTCAAATGAATTTGTTGTTAATACTACNTCTACAAATTATATAGATACTGGTTTAGCAAGAAATACAGAATATACTTATTACGTAATNGCATGGAATGAATTTGGTCCTTCTGNTCCTTCTGATACATCANTGCCAGTTTTCACNAATNCTTCTTCAGATATATTAACNGCAAAAATACCAGAAGATCTAGGTACTAATATTGTTTATGATGGATTAAGAGGTAGTGAAGCGATTGATGGTTTATACGTTAATCTTGAATGGGATGCTAAATATTATTCAGAACATCCATTTACTAGACCTTATGATGGNAATAATCCTGCTCCTGGATCAAAAAATATTTTTATTACTTCNTTTGNTTTTGAAAATGAATCTTTANCTATTTCTGAAAATGATGTTATAGGTGTATTTGATAGAAATAATCAAATTTGTGTTGCTTTTGAAACTTGGGGTGATATTCTTAATGCCGATGGAAAAATTACAGCACGTAAAGAGGATCCAGATGGTGCAGGAAATGGTTTTTCAGATGGTAATCAAATATACTTNAAAATTTGGGATTCAGATACAGGTCATATTACTGATGTTCTTGANTCTCCTAATTTAGTATTTAATGGTTCTACTGCTACTGGAATATCTTTATTAGCAAGGTCAGATTCTTATAATATCTATAGGAATGGTGAAGTGTTTGTTAGTGATTTTGATGGACAAGTTTATGTTGATAGTTTATTAGAAGCAGGTATGTTATATGAATATAAAGTTAGTGCTGAAAATAATTTATCAAATTCAGAATCTGATCCTTCTTTAACTGTTTTTGTTAATACGAATGATTTTTATAGTGCTAGTGAACCAGAACTTGATTTTATTAATGATCAAAATGTAAATGAAGATGAACAAATTACTATTACTTTAAATGNTNCGGATGCNGATGGTGATCAAATAATCTATTTTGCTCAAACAGTTAATGANGAAGATCCTGTAATTTGTAATATTAATAATAATNAACTTACNNTAATACCAGCATTAGACCACTTTGGTAGTTATGATATTNTNGTAACAGNTTATGATGATACTCTTTTTTATGAAGATAATACNTTGTCTANCTCTCAATCTTTTACTCTTAATGTTAGNCCNGTATCAGATTCACCTGTTTTACTTAATCCTATTAATGATATTTCAATAAGTGAAGGTGATACACTATATTTATCAATGGAGAATATTTTTGGTGATGTTGATAGAGATATATTACAAAATCCAACTATTGATGAATTNACTTACTCTGTTTCATATACAAATAATTCATCTTATAATAGNATTAATGATGATATAATCCTTTTAGATGAAACTACAGCACAAGATGGTGTTTCAANTATCGCAGAATTAGTTTTTAATCCTAATTTNAATTATCATGGTTCAAGTTTTGCTGAAATAACAGCAACTGANCAAAGTGGTTTAACGGCTTTAGCAACTTTTAATATAAATATTTCTANGGTAAATGATGCACCAATAATAGATGCAATAACTACAAGTGAATTATTNCTGGAAGATGTATTAAATGNTAATAATNACGGAATACAAATTTCAGATTTATTATTAGATATCAATTATCAAGATGTTGATNTATTCGATTTAAATCATGANGAGCTTAGAGGTGTTATTATTACATCATTTGATAATGCTAATCCCCAAGGCCAATGGCAATATTTTACAGATGTTTGGCAAAATATAGATCCATCTCAAATATCTGAGTCCAATATATTGGCTTTAGATGAAGATAATNNGATAAGATTTATTCCTGATTCAGATTGGAATGGAAGTGTTGATTTTTCATTTAGAGGCTGGGACCAATCAGAAGAAATTCTAAATAATTCTTATNATCAAAACTCNTCAGCTTTTAGCTNGNATANTGCAGTATTNCNATTTCAGTANGGAAATNTTAATGATGCTCCAACTATNAATTCAGTTACAGTTGATTTAGATTCCATTNATGANGATAACTTTACAAGCAATGGTAATACTNTATTAGAATTACTTNANCAAGAGAATTTAAATTATTCAGATGCTGACCAAGATGTTGGTTTAAATGAATATGAAGGTGTTGATAATAATAAAGGTATGGCTATTGTATCTATAGATGAGGAAAATGGTGATTGGGAATATTCAACAGATAATGGTAGTAACTGGTTACCTATAAATGAAGTTTCTACATCATCAAGTCTTCTTTTAGTACCAACTGATAAATTAAGATTTGTGCCTAATGCTGACTATAATGGAACTGCATCCTTTGAATTTAGAGCTTGGGATCAATCTGATGATAGTAATAATTCTTCATCCAATGGCAATTCAACCTCATTTAGTACTTTGATTGCTACAGGAAATATAAATATTGATAATGTTAATGATGCACCAGTTGTTAACTCTGGTATTGTTTTACCAATGCCAAATATTAA
>PAOV01000044.1 GCA_002708145.1 Chloroflexota bacterium | reverse complement strand
ATTATGACACGCTTCGATTATATCCTCTGTTATTACATGTGATTTTGCATTTTCTTGTAATGAATTTTTAAATCTAATTGCTACTGATTGTAACCCCCATGGATAATAGATTATGGGTATATCTGAAATCCATTCTGCAATATCTAATGATGTATTTGTATCTGTTAAATTTTCTGATGATATTTTCTTTTTTGTTTCTTCTAAAAATTTTAAAGATTCTTGAATTTCATTTTTATTAATTGGTAAAATATCTTCTAATACACCTAGAATTGTATATAGAAAACTAGTGAATGATGCACGTGGAGAATGAAATTTTGATACTTTGAAATATGATATGTCATTCTTCTTTGAAAATTCTTCTAATTTTCCACCAGATGAAAATGAAATTATTTTTGCATTTGTTAAAATTGCATTTTTTAAAACAGTCACACTTTCATCCGTATCTCCTGAAACACTAATTATTACAATTAATGTATTCTTATCTACAGTTTTTGGTAAAACGTAACCCTTGACTACAGACACATGAATATTCGTTCTTGAAAAAATTGACGAAATTACATCACCAACTGTTCCTGAACCTCCCATTCCTACAAAAATTACATTTCTAATTTCTTTCAAATCTATTTTTTGACTATTATTTTCAAAACAGTCTTTTGCTATTTCTGGCCATTTATTGTATGCATCACATATTCTATCCGCATCAATCTCATTAATTTTCTCCCTTGTTATCACAATAAACACCGCTTATTTTTTAAATTGTTTTTCTACTAAATCACAAATTATATGATAAACAATTCTATGTATCTCTTGTATTCTTGCGGTATTCTTTGAATCGACAATAATTGATATGTCAGAAATATTCTTAATCTCTCCTCCACTATTTCCTAAAAATGAAATTGTTTTTGCACCCTTTTTCTTTGATATTTCTAAACCTTTTGTGACATTTTTTGAATTTCCGCTAGTTGAAATTCCAATTACTATGTCTCCTGAATTAACTAAACTTTCACATTGTCTACTAAAAACTACTTCAAAAGAATAATCATTTGCTAATGAAGTAATTATAGATGAGTCGGTTGTTAATGAAATAGCTGGAATACTCTCCCTTTCTCTTTGAAATCTTCCTATAAATTCTGCAGCTATATGTTGTGCGTCAGCAGCACTTCCTCCATTTCCAAATAGTACTATCTTTTTTCCATTTTTTATACAATCGATAATAATCTTTACAGATTGTTCAATTTCATCACTTAATGTAATAGAATTTCTTACTGCATCCGAAACTTCAATAATCATTTTTTCAATATCATTTTTCATATTGGTTCCTTACGTGATAACTATTTTAATTGTACATATGATAAATGAAAAATAGATAAGAATGAGTAGATTTGATGAAATTCATGAAATCTAAAAAAATAATTCTTGAAAAATGTGCAAAAATAAAACTAATTTTAACTGATGTTGACGGTGTATTGACTGATGGTGGAAGATATTTCTCAGAAAATGGAGAAATTTTCAAAAAATTTCATGTTCGTGATGGTATGGCCGTTAACATCTTGCTTCGAAATAACATAAAAACTATAATTGTCACAAAAGAATCTTCTAAAATCGTGAAAAAGTGGGGAAAAGAAATGAATGTAGATAAAATCTTCTCAAATTCTGTCAAAAAAGAATCTAAATTAAGAACAATTTGTAATCAATACAAACTGAAACCTGATCAAATTGGATTCATAGGAGATGATGTTAATGATCTTGAACTACTGAAATTAGTTGGATTCTCTGCAACTACAAATGATTCTGTTGATATTGTAAAAGACACTGTTGATTATGTTTGTAAAAAAAATGGTGGCCAAGGTGCATTTAGAGAAATTGTTGATCTGATCTTGAAAATAAAACTTGGTAAGCAAATAAATTGGTACTAAATGATATATAATAAAGGAAAAGAAGTCTAGACATGGTTTTTGTAGTTGCTGAAATTGGAATAAATCACAACGGTTCTTTAGAAATCGCTAAAAAATTAATTGATGCTGCTGTTGTTGTTGGATGCGATGCAGTAAAATTCCAAAAACGAACTGTCGAGAAAGTCTATTCTAAATCTGCATTAGATGCTCCACGTGATAGTCCATGGGGAAAAACAAATAGAGAACAAAAGAATGGTCTTGAATTTTCATTAAAAGATTATGAAAAAATTAACAAATATTGTAAATCTAAAAAAATTGATTGGTTTGTTTCATGTTGGGATATTGATAGCCAGATTAAAATGAGAAAATTTAAAACAAAATATAATAAAGTTGCATCTGCAATGCTAATTCATAAAAAATTATTAGAAACTATTGCAAAAGAGAAAAAACACACTTTTATCTCCACTGGTATGAGTACGATGAAACAAATTGAAGATGCAATTAAAATTTTTAAAAAAAATAAATGTTCATTTGAATTAATGCATTCACATAGTGCATATCCAATGCCAATTGAAGAAGCTAATTTACAACTTATAACTACGTTAAAAAATAAATTCAAATGTAATGTTGGGTACAGTGGTCATGAAACAGCATCTTATGTTGTATGTCTTTCAGCTGTATTATTAGGTGCAACTAGCATTGAGCGTCATATTACACTAGATAGAACTATGTATGGTTCTGATCAAGCTGCATCTCTTGAACCTGATGGCTTACATAGAATGGTACGTGATATTAGAACTGTTGAAAAAATTTTAGGCGATGGAAAGAAACGTATTTGGGATTCTGAAAAACCTGCACAAAAAAAATTACGAGAAATATTTGCATAATAAATGAAAATTGATAATAAATTTATTCTAATAATTATCGGTTTCATTGGTCTATATGCAATATTTGTTATATCTTCAGATATATCTGAAGTCTATGAAAAAATTATTGAAATAAAACTAGAATATCTGGTTTTAATTTTTATTTTATTACCTATCTCTTGGTTTGTACTCTTTACTAAATGGCATCTTTTACTAAGAAATTCTGATATTGAAATATCTCTTAAAGAGAGTCTTAAAATTTATTTTTCAAGTTGCGCACTTTTAGTTATTCCTGGGAAAGTTGGAGAATTAATAAAAATTCAAATATTAAAAACTCGTTGTAACGTACCAAGAACAAAAAGCGCTCCGATTATAATTACTGAACAACTGTATAATCTAGTTGGTATTGTTGCTGTATCTATAGCTGGGTTATTGGTATTTGATTATTCAACAATCATAATAGGTGTTAGTGCAGTATTTCTGGCATTCATCTTTCTAATCCTTTACTCTAAGAATTTTTTCCAAAAAGTAGTCAAAATATTTGGTAAAATAAAATTTATTTCAAAATTTTCTGATTCACTATTAGAATCACATGATGTGATCAGAAATTCTATTCGAGGAAGAATATTATTTTATGCTAGCGCACTATCTACTATCTTCTGGTTATTGGAGGCATCAATTGTATACATAATCTTACTATCACTTGGAATAAATCATTTAGAAATATTGACTGTTGTTACATCTTATACTAGTTCAATTCTTTTAGGTNTTGCATCATTATTACCTATGGGAATAGGTGTCGTTGAAGGAAGTCTGACGGGATTTTTATCTTTACATGGTGTAGATATTAGTATAGGATTAACAATAGTAGTTATTATTCGAATATTCACAAGGTGGATTGTTGTTGGAATAGGATTTATCGCATTGAAAATGACTGGATTTCTATCATTAAAAGACTCTTGATTTTCTATGAAAACTTATCNAAATTATCTCTAAAATCTTTAACCATAACTTCTAAACCTTCTTTGAATGTATATTTTGGTTTGAACCCAATTTTCTCTTGGGCTTTTTCAAAACTTACACATCTTCTAGGTTGACCGTTTGGCTTTGTTTCATCCCAAATTATCTCTCCGTCAAATTCCATTATTCCAGAAAGATATGATACAACTTGTTTAATTGATATCTCTTCTGAAGAACCTAGATTTAGAGGTCCATCTTCTTCATATCTTTCAGCTGCTAAAACTAAACCTTCTGCAGCATCATCTACAAATAAGAAATCTCTAGTAGGTGTCCCATCTCCCCATACTGTAATTGAATTATCTCCTGATTGTTTGGCTTCATGAATCTTTAAAATTAATGCAGGAATAACGTGAGAACTTATGGTAGAATAATTATCATCAGGACCATAAAGATTGGTTGGTATNACAATTATTGAATTAAAATCATGTTGTTGTCTATAAGCTTGTGATTGAACTAATAACATTTTTTTTGCTAATCCATACGGAGCATTTGTTTCCTCTGGATATCCATCCCAAATTGAATCTTCATTAAATGGAACNGCAGTAAACTTAGGATAACTGCAAATAGTTCCTAATCCTATAAACTTCTTGACCCCTGCATTTTTTGATTCGTGCATCAATTGAGTGCCCATCATTATATTATCGAAAAATAAATCAGCCGGTTTTTCACGGTTTAAACCTATGCCGCCAACATTTGCGGCTAAATGAAATACCACATCTACATTTTCAACTAATCTTTGACAATTTGAAACTAATCTAAGATCATCATCTTTTGAATTTGTAATAATAATTTCTTTTGGATCTTTTGCTTTTAATTTTGTCACTAAATGTTTNCCAAGAAATCCATTTCCACCTGTAACTAAGATTCTTTTATTCCTTAAATCCATTAAAACATATAATTNCTNGTTAATAATATACTCATCTCATAAATTTTCTGAAATAATAGTGAGGATAAAACAGCACAATATATAACAAAGATTCAAAACTTAATTTTAGAAATTGAATTTTAAAGACCGTAGAATCTTAGTTACAGGTGGAGCAGGCTTTATTGGGTCTGAAGTTACTTCTCAATTAATCAAAATGGGCTCAAATGTTACNGTTTTGGATAATTTTTCATCAGGAAAGAAAAATTATCTTCCTAAGTCAAAACATCTGAAAATAATAAAAGGAGACATAAGAGATCAAACGGTAGTTAAGAAGGCTTTAAAAAATCAAGAAGGCGTAATTCATCTAGCTGCATTACCATTTATCCCAGACTCATTCTTTTATCCAGGTGATTTCTTTGATGTAAATACAAATGGTAGCGTTAACATGCTATGGAATGCAATAAAAAGTAAAACTGTTGAAACATTTGTACATATCTCGACCAGTGAAGTTTATGGTTCTGCTCAATTTGTTCCTATGGATGAAAATCATCCTACAACACCTCATTCAACATACGCTGTTAGTAAATTAGCTGGTGATAGAGCCGCATTTACTTTACATAAAGAAAATGGTTTTCCAGTTGTTGTAATTAGACCCTTTAACTCGTATGGTCCTAGATTTACTGAACCATACATAATACCTGAAATCACAAATCAGATTCTTAAAGGCACTAGCGAATTATCATTAGGTAATGTTTCAAGTTCTCGTGATTTTACTTTTGTTGAAGATACCGCAAATGGAATGATAAAAGCTCTGCAAGAAAAAAAAGCCATCGGTGAAATAATCAATGTTGGTTCCGGAAATGAAATTATGATTAAAGATCTTGCGTCTAAGATTATAAAATTATCAAAAAGAAAAATTAAGATTAGATATGATGAAAGTAGAGAACGTCCATATGATGTAAACAGACTTATCTGTAACAACAATAAAGCATTAAAAATTTTAAAATGGAAACCAAAAATCTCTATTGATAAAGGATTATCTCAAACATACAAATGGGCAGAAAAAAATCAAATTAAATTTAGTGCACCATTTAAGAGATGGTATTACAAAAATTAAATTATCAAAATGTCAACAACAGTAATTATACCAACGAAAAATGAAATCATTGGAGTAAAAGAGATTCTTCCTAAAATTGATAAAGATTGGGCACAAGAATGGTTAGTAATTGATGGTGGTTCTACTGACGGAACAATTGACGCTGCAACTGAATTAGGTTTTAAAGTAATTCAACAAAGAGGAAAGGGTTTAGGTGATGCATATAGGCATGGTGTTGAAATAGCATCTTCAAATAATATATTGTTTTTTAGTCCTGATGGAAATGCAATTTCTGATTATATTCCTAAACTAATTAAAAAAATGGATGAAGGAGATTATGATATAGTACAAATTTCCCGTTTTGGAAAAAATGGCAGAAGTGATGATGATAATGCAATAACTGCATTTGGTAATAGGATGTTTACATTTCTTGTAAACATGTTTTTTGGTGGTAAGTTATCTGATGCATTATTTGGCTTTAAAATTGTTAAAAAAGAAATTTTTAAAAATATTAATTTAGATGGAGAATTTTTAACTCTTGAACAGCAAATGAGTATAAAATCTTGTAAATTTAATCTTAAGATAGCTGAAATTGATGGCATAGAACCAAAAAGAATAGGTGGTACTGCAAAAATGAGACCATTAGAAACAGGTTATATGTTAAGCAAGCAAATTTTTAAAGAAATGATCTTTTGGAATTAAGATGAATTTTACAAAAAAACAAGTAATAATTTTGTTAATAACTATATCCCTAATTGCAATCCCATTGAAACTTTATACTGTAGAATTTTCTCTTCCTGTGCAATTTGATAATTTAGGATACACTCTAGATTCTTTGCAGTATAGTGAGGGTGATTTTTTTGTACCACCAAAAAAGAATCCTGGATGGCCACTTTTTGCTTCACCATTCATGTCACTAGTAAATTCTGAAAATTTTTTAGATTATTCTAATTTGATGAGAACTCTAAGCCTTGGAATTTCTGTTTTCACAATTTTTCCAATGTATGCTTTACTTAGGAAATTCTTTAATGAAAAATATTCTCTAGTCGGTACTGTATTATTTGCATTTGAACCACATCTTAACTATATTTCTGCCCAAGGTCTGTCCGAACCTTTATTCATTTTATTATACATCTGTTCATTCTTTTTCATTCTAAATAAAAATTCAAGAATTGCAATTATAGGATTTATCTTTGCTGGTTTTGTTTGGTGGGTTAGATTAGAAGGGGCTATCCTATTTCTATCATTATGCATAATTTACTTAGTAAATTTACGGCGTTCTAAAAACTCGATTAGAAATTTTATGATATGTGCATTAGTTTTCCTAATAGTTGTATCACCAATGTTTCTACAAAGAAATGCACAGTATGGTGAATTTTTCTATATGACATATGGCGATAGTATTTTTGTAGACGAATACTCGATGGTTTTTGCAAAAAATATACAAAAAACCGATGGCGGTGCACTTCAGTATATAGAAAAAAGAGGAATTGGTCAATTTTTTGATAAATTTCTTGTTGGAGGAACTAGTAATATTTTTGAAGGCTTGACAAAAATCTCTTTTCCATATCTATTCATTCTATTGATATTTGGATTAATCTTTGCTCTAAGACCTGTAGCACAAAATCATCACTACACTCGAGCAAATTGGATAATAATGCTTACTATGATTGGCGTATTACTCATTCCTTTTGCAGTTATAAACGAAAGAAGATTCCTTTATCCGCTATATCCATTTTTAATAATTTTTGCGGTGTTGCCCATACAACGATTAATTGAATATGGTTTTAGCACATTTTCATTCTCAAAAAACCAAAAAAGAATTTCATTACTGATTATTCTATCGTTAGTAGTTATTCTTTCAACATTATTTACCGTTGGAATAGGAAAATATGGTTATGGTCCAATTGACTTAGAAAAAGAAAATGAAAAAATTGAATACGCAAAATTTCTAGTTAATGAATTAGATGGAAGAATGTTTGCCGAAGAAGGAACTGCAGATTATACAAGAAACATCTCAATTACTGAAGATCCAAACATATTCAAAAATTATAAATCAAGTAGAATAAAGGATCCTCATCCAGATCAATATGAACCAGGAAAATGGGTACAAATCAGTATTTATGGAAAAGATATTGAGGATATGATAAATAATGGAAAAACTTTTGGCTTGAAATACATTGCAATTCCAGGTGATGGCTCATATCATTTTGAATACTTAGATGATGTTTATGATAATGAAGACATGTATCCATATTTAGAAAAAGTATTTGATTCAAATGAACAAGGTTTCAAAAAATTCCATGTTAAAGTCTTTGAAATTAATTATGAAAAGTTTCAAAAATACATCTTAAATCAATAATTTTATTTTTTTGTGGTCTGCCCACCATCAACTACGAAATTAGCTCCCGTAATAAAAGATGCACGTGGTGACAATAGAAATGCAGTTAGATCTGCAATATCTGCGGGTCTGCCGAACATCTTCATTGGAACTACTTCTTCTAACATTTTTTGTACTTTCTCCGGCTCATTAGTTAATTTCTCTTCCCAAACTGAACCTTTAAACAAAATATTTCCTGGTGAGATAGTATTGATTCTTACTTTATCTCTTGCAAAAATTCTAGAATTAGTTTTAACAAATTCATTTAATTCAGATTTTGCGGACGAATATGCTTTTGGTGCATTAACTGATGATGATACTCCTGCAATAGATGAAATACACACAATTGAGCCCTGAGACTTTTTCAATTCATCATAACATATCTCAATAATATTTTTTGAACTAAAAAAATTTATTTCAAGCATTTTTTTAAATTGTAATTCTTCACTAACCGATGAATCTACTCTTCCATTGCCCACATTACATACAAGAAAATCTAGTTTACCAAATTTTTTTATAATAAATTCTAGCATTTTTATACAATCTTGTTTTATTGTTACATCTGCAACAAAGAAACTACTTTTTGGTCCAAATTCTTCTTTTACTGACTGTAGATCTTCTTTATTTCTTGAATTCAAAATAACTACGCATTTTTCATTATTCAATACGGATGCAATCTCTTTCCCAATACCTTTACTAGAACCTGTAACAAGTACAACTTTTTCTTCAATCTCTAAATTCAAATTTCTTTATTTCCATTATTTTCATTAATACATTCATCAATTGCTTCCGAAATTGTTAAAATTCCTTCAATTAATGCATCATCTGGAATTATTAGAGGAGGACCTATCTTCAATGTACCTAAACCAGTACGTAGCATCATCACACCTTTTTCCATACATCTTTCAAGAATTTTATCGGTTAGTAATGGATCACGTTGATTTGAATTTGTATTTTTTATATGAATTGCAAATAATAATCCTTTACCGTGTATGTCTATCATTTTTGGATATTTAGCTTTAATTTTTGTTAATTCATTTTCAAGGATTTTTCCCTTTCTGTAGGACTCTTGAATTAAATTCTCTGATTCAAGTACTTGTAAACTTGCTAATGTTGCTGCACAACAAATTGGATTTCCTCCATGTGTACTGTTTAAAGATGGTTCTACATCGATTAGTTCTTTTTTACCTAATACTGCAGATAATGGTAAACTAGATGAAATACCTTTTCCGCAACAAACTAAATCTGGTTCTACATCATAATGTTCAAAGGCAAAAAGCTTACCTGTTCTACCAAATCCTGCTTGAACCTCATCGAATATTACAATCACATCATTCTCATTGGCCCATTTTCTTAATTCTTGAATGTATTCTTTGGGATAAAATAATGCCCCCCATCCTTGAAATGATTCTACCATAAATGCTGCAATTGATTTTAGATCAACTCCACTTAGTTCCAAATTTTTCATACTTTCATGAAAAAATTCTGCTCCTGAGTCACTATCTGGAAATGGCAGATGATGCATGTCTGGATCTAAATTAACAATCCAATGTTTCTCCTTAGTCTTTCCTCCAACCATTAATGCACCTAATGTTTTCCCTTGCATAGAGCCAACAAATGATATGATTCCAATCTTTTTAGGATCTTTTTTTCTTCCAAAAATTCTTGCTAACTTAATTGTTGTTTCAGTAGATTCTGCTCCTGTAGTCAATAGAAAAATTTTATTCAAATAACTTGGAATCATTTCTGATAATTTTTTTACTAATTTTGCTCTTATTGCAGATGGAAAATAATAATTATGAAGTAGTTTTTGCTCTACCATTCCATTAATCGCTTTACAAACATTTTCATTTGCATGACCTACATTTGCTACAAATGTTCCAGAAGAAAAATCTATCCAGCAATTTCCTCCTCCATCAAATATCTGAAAACCTTCAGCATTTTCCCATACTATTGGTAATTCCACATTCATTGAATGTGGTTCATGTTTTCTAAGTAACTCTAATGTTTTGACTGTTGATTCAGACGGTATTTTTGTTATAATCTTTCTATATTTTGTATTAATTTTTTTTACTTCCTTTGGAATAATATTAAATGAATAATCTGTAGACTTGGCAGTTCCATCAATGTCAATTGGAGATTTATCTGACATAAAATTTTCATCCATCTAGAATTAATAAACTATCTTACTAATTCATTTGTTATCATGATAATTTTTAGAAATAAATGTTAATCATTAATTTTGTATACTGTTATTCCATGTTTCTCTGAAAAATAAATATTTTCAAAATTTGATGGAATCTCTTTGTTTAGTGGATCATTTAGAATTTTAATAAATTCATGTTGTTTTCCATCCAAATCTCTATCTATATGAATAATGTATGTTGGAATTGGATTATTCTGATCTAATCTGTCTGCAGGAATGCTATGAATGTTAGAATGGAATTTTTCTGTAAACTTCCATTTATCTCTGGTGATGTAATTCTCTATTGTATCGTCACTTGGACCTTCATTAAAGTGTGCAAATAATAATTTAGCTTGTCCATGCGGCACAAAATATATCTGTGGAGCCATGATATAGCTATTTTCTATATATGGATCTTTTTCTAATATCTTCCAAATATCATTTAATACATCACTTCTTTTTTCAACTAATTCTGGATTAAGAAAATATTCAATTTCTGTTGAAATATTTTCATAGGCCTGGAATGATGATGTTGCTCTATAAAGTACATAGGAATAACCAAAATTTGATAAAAGTATTAGAATAATTATTGAACAAATTAATAATTTCTTTTTATATTCTCCATTTTCACTTTTTGTCTTATCTTGATTTTTATTTTTTAAAATTTTTTCTGGAAGCATTTCAGAAAAGAATACTGCTGAGAACAGAGCAAATGATATGCCAATTATTAGGAATTGTTCCCCTGCAGAAAGAAATACCATAGATGTTAACAACCAAAATATCAGTGGAAGTAACAATAATGGCAGAACATTTTGTGATCGAGTCTTTTTATAATTACTCAAAATGTATGCGATTCCACCTACGACTGGAATTACACCTATTATTGGAATTATAGGTACAGGTGAAATGTTAATCTTATCAAAAACATTGAAAAATTTACTTGGAGAATTATAAAACAGATTATAAAAATAATTTTTTAAGAATAAATCAAAATCAACAAAGATAGCTTCTAGTGTACCTTCTCCGTTAGTTGCAATTTCAGTAACTCTTTCTTTCCATTCTGGTGTTTGATATTTACTAATAAATTGTAAATAAAATGAAATATCATGATCAAAAATTACACCGTGAGTACTGTAATTATAAAGAATTAACGGAGATAATGTAATACAAAATATTATCAAGAAAATTACTAAAAACTTAGCATTTTTTCTATAATCATTTCTGAAAAATATCATTAAAGTAATTATTATTGTAAAAATCATGACTAATGCTTGAGTTCTAACCATAAATGAAATTGCAACAAAAATTGCTGAGAAAAATATATCAAATTTAGTTAATTCCTTTTTAGTAATAAAGTATAAAGATAACATTACAAAAATTATTGGAAACATATCGATTTCTGCTTGTATAGAAAAAAATCCAACCCAGGGAGAAAATGCAAAAAATAATTGCCCTAGAAAAGCTGTTCTAGGTCTTACTACATTTCTTAAAATATAATATGAAAGATATACGGAACCTCCACCTGAAATTATTGATATCACTTTCATTACTGTAAAACCATTATCAAAAACTGAATTTACCAATGCAAAAAATATTGGTCCTCCAAAAGGTGCATCAAAAAATTTTATATTTTTTCCATTTCCAGCTAGAATTGACTCTCCACCGTGTAAATATCCTATTCCGTCTTGATCAACAATCCATGCAGTATGATGAAAAAATGCTACATATGAAGTTGCAATTAAAAAAACTAAAGTTAAAATTATTGAAAATTTTTTGTAATGTTCTTTAGATTGTATTAACATCATAATTTAGATAACCTATTTGTCATAAAATTTACTTGTTTAAAACTAATAAACTGTTTTACTAATTTATTTCTAAAAAATGTATTTTTTGAAAGTATATTCTCAAAAATTTAATCTACGCCATAATTTTAATGCTGGAATAAAAAAATTCATAACAAAATTTATAGAAATATGACGTGAATTTTCTTTCCAACTCACAGGGAATTCTTTAATTCTATATTCTCTCTTTTGTGCAATTACAATGAATTCTACCATTCCAAAATCCTTGTCATTCTGTACTTCTTGAAAAATCTTCAAACCCACATTCTTTTTAACAGCACGAAATCCACAATTGTTATCTTTTAATTT
Source organism: Chloroflexota bacterium (assembly GCA_002708145.1). Lineage (GTDB taxonomy): Bacteria > Chloroflexota > Dehalococcoidia > Lucifugimonadales > Lucifugimonadaceae. The sequence continues at coordinate 1,549 of PAOV01000044.1, read as the reverse complement.
AGAACCTAACAAACCTCTTACAAATATCAAATTAAAAACCACACTCAAAAAATATCTATTAAAATCTCTCTTGACAATATTTTTTTCTAAATATCTTGAACCTGTTACGACATCATAATCTTTTGAATATTCAATCAATTTTGGCAGATAATCCATATCTGTTGATAAGTCTACATCTAAATTTATCACAACATCGCCTTTTGCTATGTTATATCCTTTTTTTATTGCGCCACCAAAACTTGGATTATCTAAATGAAATGCTTTCACTTCTGAATATTTTTTAGAAATTTCTTCGGCAATTTTAAAAGTAGAATCAATTGAACCATTTTCCACAATGATTATCTCAAATTTTATATCTAATTTTTTCATTCTCGAAATTGTTTCTGAAACACAATATTCTAATTTCTTTTCTTCATTGTATGCAGGTAAAACTATTGAAATTTGAAAAATCTGACTCACAAAAATATTTTTTGTGTGATCTATGTAAACTAAGCCATGACTAATACTAGAATTCAAAAATTTTTATAGCAATTTTAAGAGAAATTATCATGCCTGATGAAAAAATTAAATCATATCTATTAGAAAAACATGAAACAAAAGATATTGTTGATGGACACATCAATGGTTCCTTGGTTCCTGTTTGGAAAGATTATCAAGATATTATCAAGATTCATCCAAAAATGGTTTATTTTACTACAATTAATCCTGGTGAAATTAAAGGTCCTCATCTTCATATTATACGTTATAGCTATTTTGTATGTGTAAGAGGAAAAGTTGTTTTCATAATCAAGGATCATTCTGGAAAATATATTGAAATTGAATCTAGTTCAGAAAAACCTGTGCTTGTAGAAATTCCAAGAAATTATGCATCTGCACATATCAATTTACATGATGATGTTAGTATAATTCTTGCATTAGTTGAACCTGCATGGAGACCAGAAAATAGAGATGAGCATAATATTACTTTTGATGATTATGATTGGGAAAAATGGAATATAAAAAATAATAATTGATCAAATGAAAATTTTAATTTTAGGTGGAAGTGGTCTTGTTGGTAGTACATTAGCTCAGTCTTTAAAAACAGAAAATGAAATTCATGTCACTTTTAATACTCACAATATCGATGAAAATTTTTCTAAAACACAAATGAATTTACTAAATGATTATGAAAAACTTGATAATCTAATTGATGAGTTTGAACCAAATGTGATTGTAAATACAATTGCATATCCAAATGTTGATTTTTGTGAAACACATCAGAAAGATGCAAATTACTTGCATGTTGAAATTGTCAAAAAACTTATTGTCAAATGTAATAAAATGAAAATAAAACAAATCTATTTATCTACTGATGCAGTGTTTGATGGAAATTTAGATGATATATCTAAGTATGTTGAATCTGATCTGCCTAATCCACTTAGCTATTATGGAAAGACAAAACTTGATGCAGAAAATTGTTTATTGTATCCTAACTCAAATCATGTTGTTTTACGAACTACAGTAATTTATGGTTGGCATGAAAAATCTCGTTTTACAAATTGGGTACTAA
>PAOV01000043.1 GCA_002708145.1 Chloroflexota bacterium | reverse complement strand
GTTACATCAATTCCATAAATTAAGCCCATATCTACAATACTTAATGGGACTTCAGGATCCATACATTTTTTGAGTGAATCCCGGACATGTTCAACATTAACAGTACTCATAAAAAAAAATAGTATGAAATGAATAAAAACTTGATGTTAATTAGCTTGGAATAATTTTTTTATAGATTCCTCAAATGGTGTATTTACAACACCTTTCTCAGTAATTATTCCAGCAATTAATTCTGGAGGAGTCATATCAAATGCAGGATTGATTACATCAATTCCATCAGGTGCAGTCTTTTTATCACCAATTCCAGTAACTTCAGATCCTTTTCGTTGTTCAATTACTACATCTTCAGGATTACTTTTCATATCAAATGTTGAAAGAGGTGCTGCTACATAAAATGGAATTTTATGTTGATTTGCCATAGTGGCTACTTGATATGTTCCAATTTTGTTGTAAACGTGACCTGTTCTTAAAATTCTATCTGCACCAACTACAATTTTATCCACTAGACCATTAGCCATTGAATAACCAACTGCAGTATCAGGAATTAAACTAACATCAATTCCGTCATGTTTTAATTCAAAAGCAGTTAATCTTGAACCTTGTTGAATTGGACGAGTTTCAGTAGCTATAACTTTAATATTTTTTCCACTATCTTTTGTTGCACGTATGACTCCCAATGCAGTACCATAACCAACAGTAGCTAATGCACCAGCATTACAATGAGTCATAATAGTATCATTATCATTAAATAATTCAGATCCATTTTTTCCCATTGTCATATTGATTTGTATGTCATCTTCTGCCATTTTTTTAGCATATTGAACAACATCATTTTTTAGGTTTTCAACAGTATCAGATTTTTTTGCAATTTCCATAATTTTTTCTAACCCCCAAGCAAGATTAATTGCAGTAGGTCTAGTTTCAAATAAAATTTTTTTAGCTGTTTCCATGTATGAAATTAGATCATCCTTTGTAGTAGCATTACTTTGTAATGCAGCTAAAGCCAGTCCAAATGCGCCAGACACACCAATAGCAGGAGCACCTCTTACTACCAAAGTTCTGATTGCATCAGCAATTTGATTATAATCAGTATATGTAACATATTCCAGAATATTTGGTAGTTTTGTTTGATCAATCATAATAACAGAATTATTTTTCCATTCTACAGTTCTAAGTGTCATATGAAACTTGATATTTTCTATTATAATAATTGTTGATTTAGATATATTCTAGAATAATTTCATATAGTTTTTTTGCAACAATTTTATTTCCATTATCACTAACATGGCCACCATCGTAAAAGATAGTGTTATCATAATCATCAAATATATTTTGAAGATCAATTGCTTGTGAACACTTATCTAAATATAATAATGATTTAGAATATTGATCATAAGATTGAAGCATAGTAATATGATCATTTTTAGTGAAGTGGATTTCTTCTTCAGGAGTCATGATTTTATTTCCAGTTCCAACTAACGGTTGTAAAGTTAAGATTACATCGATGTTTTTATTTTCCATTTTTTCACATAAATTATTCCAATTTGTTTTCCATAAATCCACCTTTTGATTGATCATATTAGAATCAAAATTTGAGATTGAATCTTGATTGTTAATATTTATCACATTTTTTAAAATAATTTTTGCGGTTTTGTAAAAATCATTAGTGATAATTAACTGAAGGAATTGTTCATATGAAGAATTATTTATTTTTTTATCATATTCATTGAATGGTCTATGGATATCATTCCAACCATCATATACGATAATTAAATTCGGTTGGTAGTTTAAGAGCTTATTATGTATCAGATTAATCTCAGTGAAGGAATAAGCTTTAGGGATTCCTGCATTAATCACTTCTATTTTTTTTGTGTCATCTAAAGAATTCATCATTTGTTGTAATTCACCTGGAATAGATGAATTATCAGATGTGGAACCAACACCAAATGTCGTAGATCCACCAACAATGAATATTCTAAAGGTATCAGTATCTTTTGGTGTTTGAATTTCTTTTCCTCTAAATCCATCATTGTTGATATTTATTGTATCAAGATTTTGATTTGGTATTAAATGCAAATTAGGTACAGTGTTCCATTTTAACGAATCATTATCAAGACAAATTTTTCGTTTTGTTTCAGCATCAACATTAGAGAAAACATCACTATCCATAAAATTACAATTAGGATTATAGTAGTCAGCTACCCGTAGAATTATTTCAATTGACGCTAATAAAACACAGAGCATTAACAAACCAAATACAAATTGTTTTTTATAAGAAACTTCTACTGACAAAATTAATCACGTTTTACCATATAATTTCCTAGAACGATATAGTCCATATCAGTTTTTAATATCATATTGTGAGCTTGTTGTGGTGTATTAACTATAGGCTCCCCCATTACATTCATAGATGTATTGATTAGTACTGGTATTCCAGTTATATCAAAAAATTTATTTATTAAATTATAATAAAGTGGGTTTACATGTTTTGAAACAGATTGTAATCTTCCAGTTTGATCAACATGTGTTACTGCTGGAATTATTTCAGGATTTTTGACTTTTGCCACTAATAACATATATGGACTAGATACATCAATTTCAAAATATTCTGATACATATTCTTCCATGATACTTGGAGCAAATGGTCTGAAAGATTCTCTATGTTTGATTTTTTCATTAAGTATGTCTTTCATATCTGCGTGTCGAGGATCTGCTAAAATACTTCTATTTCCTAAAGCCCTAGGGCCCCATTCCATTTTATTTTGAAACCAACCAACTATGTTTTTTTCAGAAATTAATTTTGCAGTATTTTTGAGTAATTGTTCAGTTTCAAGAAATTCATAATTAATATTATTTTTATCAAGAAATGATTTTATCTCAATATTATTAAACGAAGGACCTGAATAGATATTATTTTTGATTTGTTCATATTGTTCTAAAAATTTTCGTTGTTTCTTCAAATGGCAATAATATAGATATTGAGCACAACCAACTGCACTGCCAGCGTCTCCAGGAGATGGAGGTATGTGAAGATTTTCAAATGGACCATCAGTCAGGATTCTATTATTTGCAACACCATTTAGTGCAACACCACCACCAAGGCATAGATTTTTCATATTTGTTTTTTGATATACATGATTACACATTTTTAATAGTATTTCTTCGAGAACTGATTGTGCACTTGCTGCAATATCAAAGTGTGTTTGTTCAACCTTTGAATCATGCTTTCTAGGAGAGATACCAAATAATTCTGAGAAATTTTTGTTAGTCATTACTTTATCATATGTATAAGCAAAAAATTTCATATTCATCTTAATACTACCATCATTTTTTACATCAATCAATTCATTCAGAATAAGATCATGAAACTTTGGTTTACCATACGAAGATAATCCCATTAGTTTGTATTCACCTTCATTGACTTTAAATCCAAGAAAATAGGTAAACGCGGAATAGAATAAACCAAGAGAATGTGGCCATCGTATATCGCTATCTAGTTTAATTTCGTTATTATTAGCAACACCAAATGCTGTTGTAGACCATTCTCCTACACCATCAACAGTTAGAAATGCAGATTCCTCAAATGGGGAAGTAAAAAAAGCGTGTGCCGCATGGGATAGATGATGTTCAGGAAAAATTATTTCTCCGGAAAAATCATTTAGATGTTTTTTTATTTCACTTTTTATCCAAAGTCTTTTGTGAATCCATTTTGGTATAACGTCTAAAAAACTGAATAATCCTCTTGGAGCAACAGCAATGTAATTATCCAATAATCTTTCAAATTTTAAAAGGGGTTTATCATAAAATGCAATATTATCTATTTCCTTTATTGAGATATTAGCTTCTTTTAGACACCAAGTTATAGCTTTAATTGGAAAATCATCATCAAATTTAATTCTAGAAAATCTTTCTTCTTCAACAGCTGCGATTACTTTCCCATCATGCAGCAAACATGCAGCAGAATCATGATAATAACAAGAGATACCTAGAGTGTACATTTAATATTGCTTATGGATTTTTGATTCATTTATATCGTTAAGTTTGATCCAGTAACTTGACTTGTTTTGATTTAATCTTAATAGATCAATTTTTAGCAATTTGAAAAAAATTCCATATAAAGAAATTACAAATACAAATAAAATTCCCAAGAAAAGTTTTGTGTTGAATTTTGCAAAAATATCTAATGCGTTTGAAAGTTTTGATGCAATTAATTGAGTGATAGATACAATACTAGCTACAAATATGCCAAGTGTTTCAAAAGTGAATAAACCTATAGAGGATGTAATGATTACAAACCAAAAAGTGAATCCTGCCGAAACAGCGAGTGCTTTGAATCTTGGAGATGATAATTCCATTTTAAATCGGATAAATGAATGCGACAAGACCAGATTGAGCTAATGTAGTTACACCAATCAAGGATATCAAGAGGATGATTATTGGAAACATGTAAAATTTTCTTCTATAACGTAATAATTCAAAAATTTCTTTTATTGTGCCTAATTTACTCATATGAGTTTTTTCAGAGTTGTATTGAAATACTTTGCGACTTATTGTTGTGGAGGAATACTAGAAAAATCTATTTTAAAGATTTTTACATGATAAGTAAAGCCATGTTCAATAGAATCAAATTCTTTTAGTATATATTCAAATTTTTCTTCATTATGGAAAAGTTCGTTTAAGAAATTAGGTTTTGTATTTTCATCAACTACAAGATGTGTAAGTCCAGAGTTTTTTGAATTTGTTATGAATTCTAATAGATTATTGCTAGAATAAGGACTTAGTCTCTGTAATTCAAATGATGTTTTTTGAGGTAATAGTTCAGTTTCTGAAAAAGACTCTGCAGTTGCTGCATATTTAGAGATGTTATGTGTTGATTCATTAATTCCAGCAGTTCTTTCAAGAACTATTTTTGTAAGTTCAAAAGCTTCTCTTTCAAATTCATTATCAATTTTTTTGAAATCAATAAATGCAATAGACCCAAAAATAATTGGAACTATGATTAAAAGTGATAAGAGTTTTAGATTTGGTATTTTTTCTGATATTTTTTTAACAGTGTAAATAGAAATAACAGTGAAAATTGGGTATAAATAAAATAGATATTTTATTTCATAAAATTCTCTAAAGTATGCATATAATGCTGGCAAAGCTAAAACTAATCCAAATAGAACAATTGTGCCTGTTTTATAATCTCGATTTTTGAAAAATAGAATTAAGCCATAGGGTAATAATAAGAAGAAAATTGGAAAAGATATCCAAAGTAGATATTTTGTTAATAGATCAAACCCAAAATATGGAGTAGTAGATAATTTTACATCATCATTTAGTATTACTTGTTCTGATGCAGCATTAGTTTCTAATAAATTTCCATTATGAAATATTTTAAGAGTATTAGTATCGAAAGAATCACTTCCATCAAATGTGATTGTAATATGATTCCATTCATTAAGTTTCAATACATTAGGTTGAGAATAGATATCGTCAGATAGAATACCTACAGATATAGAATTTTGTCCCCACAAATGAGTATTAATTTCAAAAACTTTTTCATTTTGTTGCATTCCAGAATGATATAGAATATTCCCATAATCAGACGAAGATGTTGGATTGACCCACATAGAGATACTTCGTGGCGTTGAAGAAAATGGGAATATGCCATCGTCGAATTTAATAGAATTATTACTATCAAATTTGATTGAATTGCCTTGTTTTCCAGGAACTAATTCAAAAATTGACGAATAGCCAATTAAGGTCTTACATGTATCACTAGTAATTTCCAGACATTTACTCGTAATAGAAGATTTTTGATTATTTGTAGTAGTTTCTTCGGATATTTTTTCAAATGGTAAATAGATTAACAATCCTTTTTGTAAATCATCATTGATAGATATCGGACTTCCATTATTATTGAATAATTTTGAAACTTCTTCTTCAGATAGTGCTTTATTCCATATTACTAATTCATCCATGTAACCAGAAAAATTTCTATTTTTTATGTANTCACNANCAATCATATTATTTTTAGGACTTGTATCTACCTGTGATTCATGACCAATAAAAAATTCTAATGCTCCAATAATATGACTAGATATACCATCATTACCATCAGTTTGATATCTGAAATGTACAATTGGCGTTAGAATTAATATAAAAATTGAAATCATTATTATGNAATGAAGAATTTTTTTGGGGGATTTTCCAAATCTATTGAAATAGATAATTGATAAAGGTATTAAAAGTAAAATTCCCTCATAACGTACTAATGTTGAAAATGCAGTAAAAACAAAAGACAATAAAATTATTTTTGGGTTTTTACTTAGAAAGAACAATAATGATAACACAAAAAGAAGAATGAAAGGAGTTAAATTTGTTCCAGATAAGGAATCAAGAATTAATCTAGGTTCAAATGAAAATATTGCTGCTCCAATCAAAGAATAATTTTTATTAAAAAAATGTGTACATAGATAGTAAACAGCAATTATTGTGATCAAAGAAATAATTACAGTAGTTATTCGTTGGGTATTCATATAATCTAAATAATTATCAGAATTTGATATATCAAATATTAGTGATAAAAATGAAGGCCAACCATTATTTGGAAAATTATAATTTTCAGGAAAGGAATCAGTTATGCTCATATCCATTGCATACCAAAAATATACAGAACCATCTTCAGTTATTGGAATATCATATGGAAGTATAATTAGTCGTATAATCAAACCTGCAATTACTAAACATGTTAGGANAAGAATATGATATTGATTTTTAAGAACAAATTGCTTNGTGTTGATATTAGACATAATAGTTATTCATAATTTTTTGATTGATATTACATAATTAACTTGTCGTACAAATGTTTACTCTATGAGATAGATAATTTAATTTTTTTAATTGCAAATAATAGAAATAATGCATTTGAAAACTGAGATAAGACATATGCAATGGATACACCAATTATTCCATATGAATTACCTAAACCAAAAATTCCACCTAACAAAATTACTGATCCAATAATATGACCATATAAAAGATAAATCGATTTTTCACTAGAATATAATTTTGATGCAAATATTACATAAAATCCAACTGGAAGAACAGTCAGAGTCATTATTTGTATTGAGTCAACTGATTCGATGTACTTCGGAAATGCTGCAGGAATGAGAATTGGAGTTAATAGAAATCCAGAGATAGTTATGATTAGAGAAATTATCACTATCCCTTTTTTGATATTACTTGTTGATGTGGCGGTGGAATCATGTGGAAGTATATACTTGAACGCAATTGTTGAAAAGACAGTAAGTATACCCAATATTTGCAGAGATAAACTGTAATTTCCTAAAACAGTTGCTCCTAATAACGGCATTATTATTATTTTATCAAATTGTTTTCCAATTTGATCAGATACAACTATGAAATAATTGCTTGAAATAAATGAAAATTTATTTTTTAATAATTTTATATCATTAACATCATTTTTCATAGTTTGACATATTTGAAAAATAAATGGTATGTATGATATGGCTAAAGCAAGTATTAGACCCTGATAATCAAAGTAAGTAATTGCTAAAAATCCAAGTGAGACGGTTAAGAACTTTTGGAGTAATTGATATTTTGTGTAACCAGAGAAATTTTTTGCCCCTAGTAGATTTCCAATTGATAAAGTGCTTAAGACATAACCAACACCTAATAATCCAACATCAATTCTTTCGAATAGCATTAATAGAACAAATGTTCCTATGAAAGAACCAACAATAGAAAAAATCTGTAGTGTTTTTACACCAGGANTTTTTTTACTACTTAAAACAATTATTGTATTTTGAGTTCCAATTAATGAAAAGACTGAAGATATTGCACCCAAACTTATGAGAAATGATATTTCTCCATATTCATTAGGATCTAAAATACTAGCAACATATAGCCAGAATATACCCGTTATTCCACTAGAAATAATATCTGTAAATCCAATAAATCCAATTCCACGTAAGGCGTAAAATTTATCTAAAATTTTTTTTACTGCAAATTTCATTCTTATCAAAAATTAGTTCTTTGTACCTTCTCGTACAACAGATACCAATGAGTAAAGTAGGATTGCACAAAGAAGTAAAACTACCCCAACTATTACACAGCCGATTGCAATTATTGCAATATTTGTTATTAAATCACCACTTACAGTATAATCCTGTATTGTCCAGATAGTGAATGATGCTCCAATTATTAGAAAGATTAACGAAGGAATGCCATAAAATTTTAATGGATTTTCAATGGAAGTGAATTTTATGGTACTAAAAATTACAGATGTTCCATGTGATACAGGATTATGTGTTGAAGTGTTTTCACCATAAATAATTTTGATTGGTACTTCACCAATGCTTATGTTTTTAGAACTAGCTTTTATTAGAATTTCAGTTGAGACACCCATTCCAGAATCAGATGGAATGATTTCTTTTAACACCTGATTACTATACGCTCTAAATCCACTTTGAGAATCTGTAAGTTTCTCACTAATTGAGGTATTGGTAATTTTTGTAATTACATTAATTCCAAGTTTACGATATTTTGGAACAGTGTCTTCATTAGATAGGAAACGTGAACCAATGACTATTCCAAATTTTTTATCCAATATCGGAGAGATTACAGTTTGAATGTCTTCTACTCTATGCTGACCATCGGCATCAAATGTAACTAATACATCAGAATTCATTTCTTTAGCCTTTAAGAAGATACTTCGTATTGCGGCGCCATATCCCAAATTTTTTTGATGTGAGATTACGGTTGCGCCTAATGCTTTTGCAATATCTGCCGTAGCATCAGAAGAACCGTCATCACAAACAAGAATATTATCTGTAAATTTCCTTAATTTAATGATCAAACCAGCAATATTTTTCTCTTCATTAAATGCAGGAATTCCTATAGTAATCAAATTTCAATTTTTTAATGATATTTTTGGTTATTAATGTTCAGTAGAAATCATATGATCAATTAACTAAATTTTTAGAATGATAATCAACTTTTATAGCCTTAAATTAAAAATTGTAACATGATTAACAGGTAATATCAATGACAACTCTCGATTTTTCAATCAAATTAGGTGCAAACCCAAATAACCTTTTTTCATTAATAACCAATTATAAGAATCTACCAAGATTTTTACCAGATCAATTAAAAAATGTCGATATACTTGAAGAAGATGGTAATAGAGTTATCAGTGAAGAGACATTAGTATTTTCTAGTTTAATTAAAAAAACAATAATTCAAAAAACAGAACATAAGATATTAGGAGAAAATAATTTAGAAAGTAAAATTTTATCAGGACCAGCAAAGAATTCAAAGATTAATGTGTTATTAGAAAAAGATGGAGATGGAACATTAATTACAGTCACAATACAGTTAGAATTAGATTTTAAAACAAAGATTTTTTCACCAATAATAAAAAAATGGTATAAATCTATGCTAACAGGTATTTTTTATAAGATGAACACTGAAATTATAAATTCGGAGAATTAAAACACTAGTCATGAGCTTAGATATTATTAATTGGGAGAATTTACTCGCTAATCAAAATGATTTTCAAGACAAAAAACCTTTCAAATTTACATTTGTGAAAAATATTTTCCATGAGAAATTTTATGAAAAATTATATGAGGATTTTCCAAAAATAGATGAAAAATGGACTAAAGCATCAGATCATTCAAAATTACAGTATAATCTTTTTTGGGGAAATAGAAAATCATCATTAGATATTGCAATAGATGATGAAGAAGATGCTAGTTTTTCAGAAGAATGGAATTTATTTAAAAAATATATTCATACAGATGAGTTTATAGAAAATTTTAGAAAGTTTTCTGGCGTTTCTGTTTCAAGAGTGAAACACTTCCACTTCATAAGTTTAAAGAAAGGATGTTTTCAATTACCACATATACATAATGTTGGTCCATCAACTTTGGTCTGTATGCTTTATTTTTCAAAAAATTGGAAAGAAGGAGAAGCTGGTGGAACATATATGTCAAAAGATGAAGATGAATCTTCTATAATTTTTGAACCATATGATCTTGATAACTCAATAGCAATTTTTCAGGATAGTGAATTTTCAGCACATGGGACTAGATACATTACAAGTGATGTTGAAAGAAGAGCCTTACAAATTACTTTAGAAGGATATGATGAAACAGATGGTTGGTCTGGTGGAATTCCTGAGAGGAAGATGTAGGTCAGTTTTTCAAATATTTCTTAAATGATGTAAATTCAAATTTTTCTAATAATTTTTCCATTCTATCAAAAGCCTTATCAAGATTATGATAAGTTATGAAAGAATCTTTCTTAGAAAGTTCTATTTTTGGCATAAATTCAGGAGTTAATTCCCATGAATGGATATAGAACACGCCCGGAATGTCATTTTTCTCATATGATTTAATTGCATTTTCGATTATTCGTGTTGGTAAAGTTCTCAAATAAAATCCTCCTCCAGCAGGTAATTTTTTTCCAAGGAATTTTGTTACAAGTAATGGAAATTCTATTATTTTTCCATTGGTAGAATTATTTTCTAGACACTTACTTGTAATTTTATATGGTTTTTTATCTGCATTAGGAATACCATACATGTTAGTTTTAGCAGGTACAACACTACTATCATATAGGTAATCATTTTTTTCTAATACATCAATTAACCAAGAACTACTTTGGTTTAGAGAAAAACTTGGAGCGCGGAATCCTTTTGATTTGTTATTAGTTAATTTTTTAAAGATTAATATTTCATTTTCAAACTGTTCTTTAAAATTTGGTGAATCAATTCTAGTATGTTTCATGGTATGAAATGCTATCTCATGATCATTCTCTAGGATTAGATCTAACAATTCAGGATTTGATTCTAAAAGTTCACCAACAACGAAAAATGTAGCTTGTGTTTCATGTTTTCGTAACAGTTCTAAAATTTTACCTATTCCATTTACAACTTTTGGTTCATGTTTCTCATTAGAGATATATTTTTGGATTAATTCTGGATGAAACCAATCTTCAAAATCTATACCTAAGATATTCATTTTCTCATTAATGATTGATTTTCTTCACAACTCTTGCAGGATTTCCAACTGCAATACAATATTCTGGTATATCTTGGGTTACTACACTTCTTGGCGATATTATTGAGTTTTCACCAATAGTCACACCAGCAATAATTATTGCACCGGGATTAATAACCGCACCAGATTTTATGACAACTTTAGATATTTTTCTGGGAAAGTCTCCTTGTTTTAAGAATAAATTCGCCGATGGATTACTATGTGCAAAGATCATAGAATGTGAACCTAATGTTACATTATCACCAATTTCTACCATTTTTGGATAAATCAAATCAATCAATACATAAGGATTAAGATGACAATTTTTTCCAATTTTTACTCCTCGAGACCTTTGCATTTTTACTGAAAAACCTGATAGTGGCGAAGAATATGCTAATGAATGTAGAATCCAACCTCTTAGAAATTTTATTTTCATCTTGAATCTTCCAAAACTTCCAGAATATCCATAATAGTCCATAACCTCTTTTTCATTAATTGGAAAACTATCTTTCTCATCATTATTCATGGCAATCACGTTTATCGT
>PAOV01000042.1 GCA_002708145.1 Chloroflexota bacterium | reverse complement strand
GAACAAACAGATAAAGTAATAGATATACTAACTGAAATAAATAACAAATAATAAAATTTATGACAACTCAAAACTTTAGAAAAGCAAAAATTTCTCGCGAAACATCTGAAAGCAATATATCAGTATCCATAAATTTAGATGGAACAGGTAAATCAACTATAGATACCCCTTTGGGTTTTTTCAAGCATATGCTTAATCAAATTTCTAAACATGGTTTAGTTGATTTGGATATTTCAGCAAACGGAGATTTAGAAACAGGTACTCATCACACAATTGAAGATACTGCTATCGCCTTAGGTAGAGCAATGGATTCAGCTCTTGGTGATAGAAAAGGAATAACTCGTATGTCAAACAAAATTTGTCCATTAGATGAATCTTTGTCTCAGGCAGTTATTGATCTTTCAGGCCGAGGATATTCTATTATAGATATGAAATTACCCAATAATATTGGTGAATTTCCAACTGATATGGCGAGGCATTTTTTTGAAACATTAGCTGTTGAGGGTAGATTTTGCTTACATCTAAGTGTTTTATCGGGCGAAAATGAGCACCACATAATTGAATCATCATTCAAAGCATTTGCTCGTGCATTTAGGGAAGCAGCAACTTTGGACCCTAGGGCACCTAATATAATTCCAAGTAGTAAAGGTACACTTACGAAATAATTAATTTCTAATTATTTCGTATGTATAAGTTTCCACTATAGGATTAGTTAGTATATCATCACAAACTTTTTTTACTTTTTCTGATACTTCTATGTCGTCATTGCTATCTATTATTATCTCAAAGTATTTTCCAGTTCTAACAGAACTGATTTCTTTATGATTTAATCTATGCATAGCTTCCAAAATAGTTTGGCCTTCAGGATCATTGACTGTAGATTTTAATTTTATTTGTACTTTTACTAAAAACATTTTAATACAAATTATACTTTATTGTTTGAGGAGCTCTATCTTGGTATTCCTCAATAAACAATTTAATTTTTTCTATATCTACATTATCTAAAAGTATATGATGCCTCCATGCAGTAATAGCTATTTTTTTTGGCATATATGAATGAGGTGACATAATATACTGAGAAGAATCTACAGGGATTAAGTCATTTAGTTGACTAACTATATTATTGCAACCTTCTGGACAATAGTAATGAATACCAATTCCTCCTACCTCAAGGTTTTGGATTAATATTTCAGGTATTATCTCATAATCATATACCCCCCATCGAGCTGGTGATGGTATGCCAAAAGGAGTTTCTGATCCATTCCAATGTGGCCCAGAAGTAGGAGGGTTAGTTGAATATTCTCCATCAAAACCAACACCAATTTCCAGTTCTTTCCTACCATCATTAGGATCAATTGATATATGCCCTGCAGTATTAATGCCCTTAGGGTTGATGTCTTTAGAATTAGTGTTTGGAGAAAGAACTAATGATGCTATAAAAAGTACCGCAAGAAGAATACCAAAAAACATTAGAATAGATCTTTTTCTACGAGCTCTAATCTTACTTCTAAGCCTTCTTTCTTCTCTTATTTGACTCTTGGACATACCTCGCCTTTCAGGAGGTCTTGTAGAAGCTTTTCTATTATCTTTCATTGTCATTTTTACCTATTTCTAAATTATTAAGTTTTTATTAGTAAGTCTTTCATAAGATTCTAAATATCTATCCTTAGTGACATTTATAATATTATCTGGAATTTCAGGAGGCGGATATGTCATATTCCAGTTTGTATTCAACAGCCACTCCCTAAGAAATTGCTTGTCAAAAGCTGGAGGGAATGTCCCTATTTCATGTTGATTGTAATCCCAGTATCTACTTGAATCTGGAGTTAGCAATTCATCAATCAAAATAATTTCATCATTTATGGTACCAAATTCAAATTTAGTATCAACTAATATGATACCTTTTTCTAAAGAAAAATCATGAGCAAAATTATAAATTTCTATACTTTTTTTTTCTAAAAAATTATACATTTCCTCTCCAATTAAATTTTTACCATCTTTTTCTGATAAAGGGACATCATGTCCACTTTCAGCTTTGGTAGAAGGAGTAAATATTGGAGAAGAAAACTTTTCTGCCGCAGAAAAATTTTCTTTGAAATATTTTTCATTTATTGTTTTGTTTTTTTGATAGTCAGTCCAAGCAGAACCAGCTAGATATCCTCTTACAATACATTCGATATCTATACGTTTAGCTTTTTTTACAATCATTGATCTTTTCTTTATACCTTCATCAATATGATTTTCAAATACACTGAAATCAAAACTTTCTTTATTAAATGCATCACCCAAATTTATCACAAAGTGATTTGGAATAATATTTTTTGTTTTTTCTAACCAAAATGATGACATTGAATTTAATATTACCCCTTTACCTGGAATAGGTTGATTCATTACTACATCAAAAGCAGAAATTCTATCAGTTGAAACCATTATCAAATTTTCTTCATCAAGCATGTAAGTATCTCTAACTTTGCCTGAGTAAAGATGTTGAGGAAGATTAGTTTTAGCAATTGATTGTCGCAATATTAGCTTATCCCTAATCGTTCATAAATTTTATCTACATGAATAAGATAATAATCATAATTAAATAATTGTAATAATTCTTCCTTAGATAAGACTTTTCTTACCTTTTTATCTGTCTGAATTAATTCTCTAAAATCTAGTTTTTTATCCCAGGTATCCATAGAATTTTTTTGAACGATATCATATGCTTCATCTCTATCAACACCATTTTCAACTAGCTTTAGCATAACTCTTGGTGAAAAAACTAACCCACGATTTGACTCGAGGTTTTCCATCATACGTTCTGGATAGACTACCATGCTCTTAATTATTCCACCCATTAAGTGCAATATATAATCAAGAGCAAGAGAAGAATCAGGTAATATTATTCTTTCGGAAGATGAATGAGAAATATCTCTTTCATGCCACAATGCAACATTTTCCAGTGCAGAGATGGAATTACCTCTGATTAATCTTGCTAATCCACAAATTCTTTCTGACAACTCTGGATTTCTTTTGTGAGGCATTGATGAAGATCCCTTAGTTACATATCCAGGTTTGCCAAATGGCTCTTCAAGTTCTCTAACCTCTGTACGCTGTAAACCTCTTATTTCCGTAGCAATTTTTTCTAAAGATGCAGCTATCAAGGCTAATACCTGTACATACTCGGCATGCCTATCTCTTTGAATTACTTGATTAGTTATTGGATCAACTAAAAGACCTAATTTTTTACATACTTTTTCTTCAATTTCAGGCGGTATTGAAGAAAAATTTCCGACAGGGCCCGATAACATACCGACAGATACTCTTTCATACACAGAATTTAATCTAATTTTATGCCTTTGAAATTCCGCATACCATAATGCTAATTTTAAACCAAAGCTCATAGGCTCTGCATGAATACCATGAGATCTTCCAATACATGGTGTATTTTTAAATTCTAGAGATCTATCTTTTAAATTTAATAATAATTCATCAATTAATTTTAAAATAAGTTTGCATGATTGAGAAAGCTGGATACTTAGTGCGGTGTCCTTAATATCATTAGATGTTAATCCGTGGTGTATCCATCTTTTTTCATATTCAAGAGATTCACCGACTGAACGAGTGAAAGAAACAATATCATGTTTTGTTTCTAAAAAAAATTTATCATAAATTTTTCTATTAAATTTTGCTTTCTTGATTTTCTCTATTTCAGAGGAAGATATAACCCCTTTTTCATACCAAGCTTCAGAAGCAGCAATCTCTATCCTAAGCCATATATCAAACATATTATCTTCAGACCAAACTTTATTCATTTCATCACGAGAATATCTAGGAATCATTATTTTCTCCAAAAATCTTTTTGTTCAATACTTAATTATCTCCATTACACATTACATAAATATATATTATCGTTTATTTAGAGCTCTTTTACCAATATCTTTTCTATAAAAAGAGTTTTGAAAAGAGATTCTTTTTATCCCAAAATATGAATTATTTATTGCTTGGCTCATATTATCACCTTCTCCTACAACTCCAATAACTCTTCCTCCATTCGTACATATACTATTATCTGAGGAAATTTTGGTACCAGAATGAATAATGTTTATTTTATCTGTGTTTTCTAATCCATTTATCAAGTATCCAGTTTCATATTTTCCGGGATAACCATCAGAAGTCATCATTACAAAACAGTAATTTTTATTATTCCAAGAAACTTGATTAACATCTAATTTATTATTAGAAATATCCTTACAAATCTCAAATAAATCAGAGTCTAGTTTGGACATTAAAATTTGCGTTTCAGGGTCTCCAAATCTGCAATTATACTCAATAACCATCGGACCGTCTTTGGTAATCATTAACCCAATATACAATACACCTGTATAACTTGAATCTTCTGCTTCTAATGCATGAATTGTTGGATATAAAATTTTATCCTTTATATTATTTGATAAATTATCGTTCCAAAACTCAGGAGGGGAATATGCTCCAACTCCACCGGTGTTAGGCCCTTCATCATTTTCAAAAATCCGTTTATAGTCACATACAGCTGCTAAATCTGATGCTTTGTCAGTATCTACAAAAGAAAAAACACTAACTTCTGGACCAAATATTCTTTTTGAGATAAGCAATCTTGATGATTTATCACCAAAAATTTTTTTATTCATAATTGCTTCTATCGCCAAATCAACTTCTTCATGAGTTTTAGGTATAAATACTCCTTTTCCAGCAGCTAAACCATCAGCTTTTAACACCAAATTTTCTGCTCTAAAGTTCCGCGCATATTGCCTAGCTGAATCAATATCATTAAATATTTCTGATTCAGGACATGGAATATCATATTTTCTCATGAGTTGATAAGCCCAAATTTTAGAACCTTCAATTCTAGAAGCATTTTTTGAAGGACCAAAAATATTAAGTCCTTCAGACTTAAAAACATCTACAATTCCGTCCACTAAAGGTTGCTCTGGGCCAACAATAGTTAGTGAAATATTTTTCATTTTTACAAAATCAATTAATTCATCATAATTTGATAAATCTATATCAATATTTTTAGCAGAATTTGCAGTACCAGCATTACCTGGGCAAACATAGACCTCATTAACTTTTTTGCTTTGCGAAATTTTTTTTAGTATCGCGTGTTCTCTTCCACCTGAACCTAAAATCAGAAGATTATGTCTTTTATTTTTCATTTATATCTCCTCAGCTATCTCTATTAAGTTGCCATCTGGGTCTCTGATATAAATGGATAAAATTTCTCCATTTGCGCCATTTCTTTTTACTGGCCCATCAACTATATGAATTCCTTTAAGATTTAAATATTTTATCCAATCTTGAACAGAATTATTAGATAAAAAACATAAATCTGCTGAACCAGGCGTTGGAATTTTCGCATGTTCTTTGTGAGGGTTGTCATATGAATGAATATTTATTTTTTGATTTCCAAAAGTAACAGATATTCTTTCTGTATTATCATTTTTTGCAATATAAGTCTCCAGATTCATATTCATTACATCTGTATAGAAAGTAACTGTGTTATGTAAATCTTTAACAGTTAGTACTATGTGATCAAAAGACCCAATAGAACAAAAAATATTTTGAGAATTTACTCCCATTCTATTGTACCTGGCGGCTTACTTGTAATATCAAATACTACTCTATTTACATTATTTACTTCATTGACTATTCTATTTGAAATTCTTCCCAATAGATCATAAGATAATTTACTCCAATCTGCAGTCATAGCATCATTACTATCAACTGAGCGAATTGCTATTACATATTGATAAGTTCTTTTGTCACCCATTACACCAACAGTTTGCGTATTGGTCAAAACGGCAAAAGATTGCCATATTTTTTCATACAACCCGGCAGATTTTATTTCATTTACTATTATCCAATCAGCTTCTCTGAGTATTTCAAGCTTTTTATCAGTAATTTCCCCAATAATCCTAATTGCTAAACCCGGGCCTGGAAATGGCTGCCTGTAAACATTTTTATTGGATAATCCTAACTCAACCCCTACAAGCCTTACCTCATCTTTAAATAAATATCTTAAAGGCTCGATTAATTTTAGTTTCATTTTTTCAGGTAATCCACCAACATTATGGTGAGTTTTTATCTTATGAGCACTACCAGTTTCTCTACTTGTAGATTCAATTACATCTGGATAAAGTGTACCTTGAGCTAAGTAACCTACTTTACCTATATCTTTTGCAACTTCTTCAAAAATATTTATAAATTCAGCACCAATTATTTTTCTTTTTTCTTCTGGATCAATTACGTTTCTTAAAGATTCCAAAAATCGTTTTTTCCCATCATAAAAAATTAAATTAGCACCTATATCTTTTGTGAAAATTTGTCTTATTCTTTCAACCTCACCTTTTCGCATTAACCCATTATCAACAAAAATACAAGTTAAGTTGTCACCAATAGCTTTATGAATTAACGCAGCTGTAACCGTTGAGTCTACTCCTCCTGATAATGCGCAAATAACCTTATTTTTNCCAACTCTCATTTTAATATTTTGAATTGCCTGAGAAACAAATTTTTTTGACGTCCAACTTCCTTTTGAATTACATATATCAAATAAAAAATTCTTTAAAATTTTACTTCCACTTGGTGTATGAAGCACCTCAGGATGAAATTGAAGGCCATAATATTGTTTTTTCTCATCTGCAATGATGGCTTCTGGTGAATTATCACTAAATGCTATTGAAACAAATCCTAACGGTTTTGATTCAATTCTATCTCCATGACTCATCCAAACTGAAAAATCATCATCAATCCCTGAAAGTATTTTACTGGGCCTGTTTTTGTGAATTATTGTATGCCCATACTCTCTTTTTTGTTCAGATATTACCTTTCCTCCAAGTTGATGAGAAATTATTTGCATACCGTAACATATTCCCAATATAGGTTTATTAGATTCATAAACCCAGGTTGGGGCAAGAGGTGCATTTTTATCGTAAACGCTATTTGGCCCTCCAGAAAATATAAAACCTATTACATTTTTCTCTTTTAATATGGAAGAATCTGAATCAAAATCAACCAATTCGCAGTAAGTATTTAGCTCTCTAACCCTTCTTGCAATAAGTCTTGAATATTGAGAACCAAAGTCGAAAATAATAATTGTTTGATTTTTTGAATCTACTTCAGGTTTTTTTCCTAGCAAACTATCAGATTTAGCAATTTCAAGATAAGTAGCAAGTTCAATATCGTCCGATGTAGACAAACGAAAAGACTTATTATTCAATTTATTATGCTTCATTAATTAAAAATTATCATTTCCCTTGATTGTTTTTGCAACAAAACTATAAAATATTTTTTTGCATCTTAATATGTAGTATATTAGCCTCAAAAAATTCATTGCCAACAGAAGTGTATCCATTTTTTAAGTAAAAAGTTTCTACATATTTCTGGGCATTTAATTCAATAAATTGTATGTTGTTGTTTTTGAGTTGATTTTCCATAAAGCTTAGTAACTTACTTCCAATTCCTGATCTTCTAAATTTTTTCTTTACCGCCATTCTACCAATTTTATATTTTTCTGATGAAATTCTTAATAATCTTGCTGTTGCTATAGGTTTATTTTTATAAAAAGCAAGAACATGTTCACAATCAGCATCCTTAGAATCCATTTCGATTTTAGGATCAACTCCTTGCTCATCAATAAACACTTCTTTTCTTATGCTCTTACAAAAATCTAAGTGCTTATTTTCTTTCACCTCTATTATTTGAAAAAAATTAAACATATATAATATTATTCGATTTTTTTTATTAAAAATCAAATTAATTTCTTTTATAGTAATTAATTATGAACCTAAAAATAAAAAAAGCCATTGAAAATATAATTCAAGGGAAACTTGTAGCTATTCCAACCGATACATACTTTGCTCTTGGTGCAAATGGTTTAAATCCCAGTGCTATTAAAAAAATATATGAGGTAAAAGGAAGGAATTATTCATCACCAATACCTCTTTTAATATCAAACCAAAATATGGCTGAAAATATCTCAAAAAACTTACCAGATTTATTTTTTAAGTTGGCTGAAAGATTTTGGCCAGGCCCTATGACAATAGTTGTTGATGCTAATGATAAAGTCCCATTTATTGTGAAGTCAAAATCAAATAAGGTAGGGATAAGAATCCCAAAACATAAAGTTTGTTTAGAAGTTATAAAAAAAACTAATTTCCCTTTATCTGGAACTAGTTGCAATATATCAGGAATGAATCCTAGTAAAAGCCATGATTTTATAAATTCAAATTATACAAATCTTGTAGATTTTGTACTTGAAGAACCTTGTGGAATTGAAACAGCTCCAAGCACAGTATTAGAAATAATAGATAATTCAATAAAAATAATAAGGTATGGAGCTATCAAAAAGGAAGCTATAAAGAAACATTTGCCAGATATATTTATTTACTAATATATATATAATTACACATATGAAAGAGAGTAATCTTGGTAAATAATAGTAAAAATACAGAAAATGATAATAAACTTCTTGAGGATTCTCTAAAAGAATTCATCATGGGGAGAAATCTCCCTATGTATAAGATAATGAGCTACCATTTAGGTTGGTTAGATAGAAATGGAGATACTGATCAGGATAAACTCCCAACAAGAAATATTGGCAGTCTGCTTCTAAGATTTTCAAGAAGCATTAATGAAAAAAAACAACCAAAAGTCGCCTTAGCTGTATCAACTGAACTACTCTCAAATTTTTTTCAAATCCATGAAGATATTAAGTATGCTAACACCAACCGAAATAATCGTGAGACAATATGGTGGGTTTGGGGGCCAGCACAAGCAATNAACACTGGTGATGGTGTTCACGCAATGGCTAGAGTAGCTATATTTGAACAAGAAAAATTTGATAATAATACATTATCNACAGCTCAAACACTTGATTCTTTAAAAATTCTAGATGAATGTGTTTTATCCGTATGTGAGGGAGACTATCAAGAGAACTCATTCCAAGAAAGAGCTAATGTTACTGTTGTAGAGATCTTGGAATCAATTGAGAAACAATCACATTTGTACGGCTGTTCAACGGCTTTAGCTGGCATAAGTAGTATTAATGAAAACAATCATATCGATTTATTAAAGCATATTGGCATCGAAATTGGAAAATGTATTTTAATAAATAAAGATATAAATAATTTTTCTACTAGAGATAACTATCAACTTACTGATACAGATTTAGGTAAGCTTCAATCTAAAAAAAAGTCTATCATTACTTCTCACGCTGTAGAGAACGGAAGTCCTACATTAAGAAGAAAACTGGGTGAAATATTTATGAAAAGAGTTTTAGAAGATTCAGATCTACTAGATATAAAAAATTTGACAGAAGAAACAAAAAGTAGAGACTTTGCTAATGATTATATATCAAACTTAAAAAATGATTTAATCAAAACAATAAATGATTCATTTTTTAGTAGTAATCAAAAAAAATCTATTATTTTTTTAGTCAATGATATTATCGGTTAGATATGAAAAAATTGTCCAAATCCAAAATAAAAAATATGAATGTACTACTTAGAATTGACTTAAATGTGCCAATTTCAAATNGGCATATTAGAGATGAGTCAAAAATAATTCGTATTCTGCCAACTATAAAACACTTATTAGATAATAAAAATAAAGTAATTATTTGCTCTCACCTAGGTAGACCTAACGGGATCTTTAATAATAATTTATCCTTAAAACCTATAGCTAAAAGAATAAGTCAATTGTTAAATAACTTAGAAATAAAGATGATAAATTTCCCAGTATGTAATATTAATCAAGCATACCTGAATAGATCAAATATTTTCATGTTAGAAAATATGCGCTTTGATAAAAGAGAAGAATTGAATATAGATAGTTTTTCTATTGAACTTAGTAAAATTGGCAATATATACGTCAATGACGCTTTCGCAAGTAGCCATAGAAAGCATGCATCAACCTATGGAATAACTAAATTTCTACCAAGTTATGCCGGTCTTCTAATGGAAAAAGAAATTAGTTCTTTGTCAGAGGTATTTTCCAAAAATTACTCAAATAAACTTGCTATAGTAGGTGGTGCAAAAGTTTCAGATAAAATCAAGTTGATAAAGAACCTGTNAATGAACCTTAATTTTGTAATCATTGGCGGGGGAATGATTTCAGCTTTTGTTGATGAAAATCATAGTGAATATGAGTTTGCACAAGAAATAATTTCGAATAGTAAGGCAAAAATTATTATTCCAGAGCATGTTGTGATTGGTGAAGAATTTAGTAAAAATACAAATCATAGAAATATAAAAACTTCGGATCTTATAAATTATAAAGATAATATAATATTAGATATAGGTAGAGATTCATTTAAACAAATTTCTGAGTATATTTCTCTGTCAGATATCATTATTTGGAATGGACCAGTGGGAGTTTTTGAGTGGGAAAATTTCTCAAAAGGTACATTATTCTTAATAGAATTAATGAAAAATTCTCAAGCAAAAACATTTGTCGGTGGTGGATCAACTGCAGAAATAATTTTTAAGACTTCAATGGAAAAATATTTTACGCATATATCTACTGGTGGAGGTGCAACTTTAGAATTTTTAGAGGGGAAACAATTACCCGGAATAGAAGTATTATGATAAATAAAAATAAATCACTCACCGTTGTAGCTAATTGGAAAATGAACAATGATTTCAATTCATCATTAGATCTTGTAATAAAGATTTTTTCCTATTGTAATATGATAAAAAGTGTAGAAAAAATTATATGCCCTCCACTTGTCAACATAATTCCTTTAT
This sequence comes from Chloroflexota bacterium, assembly GCA_002708145.1. Taxonomy (GTDB): domain Bacteria; phylum Chloroflexota; class Dehalococcoidia; order Lucifugimonadales; family Lucifugimonadaceae. The sequence continues at coordinate 2,550 of PAOV01000042.1, read as the reverse complement.
ACGATCAATTTAAAAACTCCTCATTCAGCTTAGGGGCACAAAATATTAATGAAAATAAGAATGGACCTTATACAGGCGAAACATCTGTGAATATGTTAAAAAACTATATATCTCATGCAATTGTTGGACATTCAGAAAGAAGGGCTGGTTTTCACGAAAATAATTATAATATAAAACTAAAAACTCAAGCTTTACTAGATGAAAATATTGTTCCTATTGTTTGTATAGGAGAAAGCATTGAAATATATGAAAGAAAAAAATCAATTGATTTTTTAAATGTTCAAATAAGAGAAATTTTTTCTGAAATCAACACCACTAATGAAATAATAATTGCTTATGAACCTATATGGTCCATTGGTAACAAAAATCCTGCCGACCCGAAATATGTAGAAATGATCATCTCAAAGTCTAAAGATTATATTTCGAGTATAAAAAATTTAAAAGATGCAAAATTGAAAATGCTTTATGGTGGAAGTGTAAATTCCAAAAATATTTTATCTTATACAAATCAAAAGAATATTGATGGAGTTTTAGTTGGGAGTGCTAGTTTGAATGCAAGTGAATTTGGGAAAATGATACTTAAAATATCAAGCAATGAATAAAAAAAATAAGATAATCGTAATTGTTGGAGCTACTGCAAGCGGTAAATCAAAATTGGGTATAGAAATAGCAAAATTTCTTAATAGTGAAATTATTAATGCTGATTCAAGATTATTTTATCGCGGTCTAGATATTGGAACAGCCAAACCAGATAAGCCACAACTAAACTCAACTAAGCATCATCTTATAGATATAATAAATCCAGATGAAAATTTTACAGTAAACAACTTTTTGATTCATGCAAAAAAAACAATAAATACACTACACAGACAAAAAAAAATCCCAATAATTATTGGTGGATCAGGGCAGTATATTTGGTCGCTGATTGAGGGGTGGAATATACCAGAGGTTAAGCCTAATATAAAACTTAGAACAAATTTAGAAAAAAAACTCAAATTGCATGGTATTAATCATATCCAAAAATTACTTAAAGACTTATCAGAAAAGTTATATAACCAAACAGATTTATTGAATCCAAGAAGAGTCATAAGGTCAATAGAAATAGCAAATAGTTCTATTGATGATAAGGTTCAAAAGGATCAAGAAGAGCCATATGATGCTATGATTTTGGGATTAAATGTTGATAGAAATATTCTTCATAAAAGGGTAGCTTCTAGAGTTGATAATATGCTATCTGATGGTTTTTTAGAAGAAATTAAAACATTGTTATCTAATGGGTATGATAATAGCCTTCAGTCTATGAGCAGTATAGGTTATAAAGAATTTATAAAGTTTATCGATGGCGAATGGTCAAAAGAGGAGGCTATTAAGAAAACTATAATTTCAACTAATAAATTAATAAGGCATCAAAATAATTGGTTTAAGCAGAGTGACCCTAGAATAGACTGGTTTGACTTCAATAATGAAGAAAAAAGTTTGGATTTAATAAAAACAGCTATAAAAAAATGGATTAATGCTTAAATTTCTATAAATTTATCATAATATTTTTTTACAATGAATGAATAAATAAATATTATGATCATTAATTTCACAAAATTACAGGGCGCTGGCAATGGATATATTGCTATTGATGGAAGAGATATAAATCTTTCATTAGGAGATTTGTCAAAAAAAATAGGCGATCCAAAATTCGGAGTTGGATCAGATGGGATTGTTGTAGTTGAAAATTCCCAATCTGCTTCTATAAAAATGCGAGTTTTTAATACTGATGGATCTGAAGCTGAAATGAGTGGAAATGGTATAAGGTTATTCTCAAAATTCATTATTGATAATAAAATATGTCTTCCTGAAAATAATACTCTTAATATAGAAACATTAGGAGGTATAAGAACTGTTTGGCCTAAAATAGTTGATGGAAAAATGATTTCTGGTAAAGTTGCCATGGGTAAACCTAATTTCAATCCCAATGAAATACCTGTTGATGTCAATCAAATTGAAAATAATCCCGTGATTGAAAATCACTTATTAAGTATTAACCACCCTGAATTTAGCGAGATAAAAATTACATGTTTATCTATTGGAAATCCTCATGCTGTATGTATACTTGATACACCTGTAGAAGATTTCCCATTAAATGAAATTGGTCCAATAATTGAAAATCATAAAATTTTTCCCAATAGGATAAATTTTGAAATAGTAAACATTATCGATGATAAAAAAATACGTGCAAGAATATTTGAAAGAGGAGAGGGAGAAACACTATCTTCTGGAACAGGTAGCACAGCGTCAGCTTGTGCTGCAAGAAAATTAGGCTTTATAAAAGATGCAGTTGAAGTAATCCTTGATGGAGGAATACTAAAAATTTCATGGGATAATGATGGTGAAGCGTATCTTGAAGGACCTACAGAAGAAGTTTTCACAGGGAATTGGGAAATTAAAAACTAAATAAGGAAAAATAAATTATGAAATTTGCTAAAAGAGTTGAACAATTACCACCATATCTTTTTGTTAACATATCAAGAGCTATTGCTGAAAAAAAGAAACAAGGGA
>PAOV01000041.1 GCA_002708145.1 Chloroflexota bacterium | reverse complement strand
CATATTCACCAAATCTCACATCAAGAAGTATAGCATCTGGATGATGTTCATCTAATGCAAAAAGAGTTTGTATTTCATACTCATCACCAGTACCCATATTACCTTTAGGTTCAACCACTATGGTCTTGAACCCTTCTGTATCTAATCTTCTTAATACTGATCTCATCAAGTCTGACATATGCTCGTCATCAACAACAAGAATTTTTTGATTATTATTTTTTTCGTTTAAATTATTCATAATTATTACCATTATATATTTTTATGAAAAAGTAAGTAATATACATAAGAAATGTATAAAATACTCCAAATGGTATTTTTTTCTGAAAAAATAGTAATTATATCAGTGAAAATAAAATATAATTTCATTAATTATTATTTTATCTAAATATATAAAAGAAAAAGAAAATCTCCTTGAAAAATTTCGTTCATTTACATAATCATTCTGAATTTTCATTACTTGATGGATTTAGTAGAATCCCAGAGATGGTTAGAAGAACAAAAGATCTTGGTCAACCTGGTTTGGCACTAACAGATCACGGAAATATACATGCTGCCATAGATTTTTATAAAGAATCAAAATCAAATGGGATAAAACCGATAATTGGCATTGAAGGTTATGTTGCTTTTCAAAACAAAGAAGAAAAAAATCCAAATGAAAGATCTCCATACCATATAACTATATTAGCCCAGAATAAGATTGGATATAAAAATCTTATTAACATCACATCAGAATCTCATTTATATGGTTTTTACTATAGACCTAGAATGGATAGAGAACTATTAGCAAAATATTCTGAAGGTTTAATTGTTTTGTCAGGTTGTCCATCAGGTGAATTAGCAAAAAAAATTATTGAAGGTTCTGACGATGAAATTAAAGAAACAATTGAATGGTATTCAAATGTTTTTAGGAATAATTATTATTTAGAAATGATGAACCATGACTTTGTACCCCATCAGGAAAAAATAAATGAAAAAATATTAGAGCTTAGCAAAACGACTGGGATACCAATGGTTGTGACAAATGACTCTCATTATGTATCAAAAGATCAATATGAAGCTCAAGATATACTTACTTGTATACAAACTAACTCAAATATAAACGATCCAAAAAGATTACACATGGAGGATCATTCATATTATCTAAAAAGTACAGAAGAAATGTACGAAGAATGGGGACATATCCCTGAAGCATTAGAAAATACTGTTAAGATATTAGAATCTGTAGATCTCAATCTTGAATTTGGTATCAATCATTTACCAAAATTTCAAACACCTAAAAATAAATCATCTTTTGAATACCTTAAGGATTTAAGTTACAAAGGATTAGGAAAAAGATATACCAACCCTGATAGTAAAATTATAGATCGACTTGATTACGAACTAGGAATCATTGAGGAAACAAATTTTGCAGACTATTTTTTAGTTTGCTGGGATATATTTAATTTTGTAAATGAGAAAAAAATATTATCTGCTGTAAGAGGCTCTGCCGCCTCAAGTTTAGTTCTATATTGCCTAGAAGTTACACAAATAGACCCAATGGAATATGATTTATTCTTTGAAAGATTTCTAAATCTCGAAAGAAGAGAGATGCCAGATATTGACATGGACTTTGCTGATGATAAGAGAGAAGAAGTAATCAAATATTGTATTGATCATTATGGAAGAGAACACGTAGCTCAAATTATTACATTTGGTACATTAGGTGCTAAGGCGGCTATTAGAGATACAGCAAGAGCAATGGGACTACCATTAAGTCTTTCGGACAAAATGGCTAAAATGGTTCCTTCATCATTAGGTATTAATTTAGAAGAAGCTGTACTTGAATCAAAAGAACTAAAGTCTGAGATTAATACTAATAATGATGCAAAAAACTTATATAATATGGCAATAAGAGTTGAAGGTTCCGTCAGGCATGCAAGTACTCATGCTGCAGCGATAGTTATATCTGAGGAACCGTTAACAAACTTTGTTCCTTTACAACGATCAACTAGGGACAAAAATCGAGAGAATTCAACTCCAACTACCCAATATGCTATGAATCCTGTAGCTGATGTTGGGCTTCTGAAGATGGATTTCTTAGGTTTAGCCAATTTNTCAATTATAGATAAATGTGTAAATCAAATTCATAAAAACACCGGAGAAAAAATTAATGTTTATTCACTGCCACTTNACAACGAAAAGGCTTTTAACATTCTAAGCGAGGGTAATACTTTTGGTATTTTCCAACTTGAATCACAAGGAATGAGAAAAAATATTAAAGAATTAAAACCTAAATCCATTGACGATATTGCAGCTATGATTGCGCTATATAGACCAGGACCTATGGAAGAGATAGATACATTTATAGATGCAAAACACGGAAAAGCCAAAATTACATATCCACATGATGACTTAAAAGATTTACTTGAATCTACATACGGAGTAATAGTGTATCAAGATCAAGTAATGTTAATTGCACAAGCTTTTGGAGGGTATACTCTTGGTGAGGCTGATATTCTACGTAAAGCTATGGGCAAAAAAATCCCAGAAGTTATGGAAAAAGAAAAAGAAAAGTTTATAAATGGAGCCTTACAAAAAAAATATTCTGAACAGCAAGCTAACAAGGTTTTTGACTTAATTACACCATTTGCAGGATATGGATTTAATAAAGCGCATGCAATTTCTTATGCTTATATAGCCTACTGGACAGCATATTTAAAGTCTAATTATCCTATTGAGTATATAACAGCAATACTAGATTCTTCTATTGGCAATCCTGAAAAAATAGGATCTGCAATTAGAGAAGCAAACAAACTAGGAATTGATATTTTACCACCTGATATAAATTTATCATACTCAAAGTTTTCTATTGAAAAAAACAATCAAGGTACGCCCTGTATCCGTTTTGGTCTCTCAGCTGTAAAAAATGTAGGAAATATAGCTGTAGAATCTATGACTGAGACTAGAGAATCTGAAGGCAAATTTTTCTCATTTGATGATATTTGTAAAAAAATGGATTCAAAATTTATGAATAGAAGAATATTAGAAAGTTTAATAAAAGTAGGTGCATTTGATACCTTTGGAGATAGAACAAATATTCTTAATTCGATAAATAAAATAATTTCTCTTAACCAGACACAAACAAAACTAAAAGAATCTGGCCAAACATCTATGTTTGACATGCTTGGACAATCAGTACCTACTCCTACTGCCGATTTAGATATTGAAGATATTGCTAAAACTCATGACCAGGAAAAAGTAATATGGGAGAGAGAATTACTAGGTATAGAAATGACAGAAAGTCCGTTCTCTAAAGAAATGAAAATGCAACCTGAAAATGTTTTGGTATATGCTTCAGACCTAACACAAGACATGTCAAATCAAAAGAAAGCAATTATTGGGCAGATAAATGATATTAGAGAGCTATATAAAAAAAATAATGAGAAATTTTTATCTGTAGATTTATCTCTTCTTGATGGAAATATTGAATTAATTGTTTGGCCAAATATTCTTGAAAAAAATCCAGATATATGGGTAAAAGGTAATTTTATATCCTTAACTGGGGTTGTTAAGGAGAGATTTAATCAACTCACAATACATGTAGATGAGTATAATATTTATGAGCTAAACAAAATTGAAAAAAATGAAAGTATCCATTTGGAAGAAGATAACATTAAAAATTTTAATTCCTATAATGAACCAAAACCTATTATTAATGATCAGGTAAGTTCAATAACAAAAGAAAAAATTGAAAAAAAACCTCTTGAAGACATACCAGAATTAGAAGATATTCATATAAAAATTAAAGATACTGGCAACAAAATATTTGATGAGAAAAATATAGAAGAAATATTTGATGCTTGTGCTTTTTCACCGGGCAATCGCAAAGTTATTCTTGAAATAATTTCTTTAGACAATAATGAAAAGTCTGTAAAGTTAGAAATTCCTCACCTTGTAGATGGTTCAAATATTTTCTTTGACAGGATTAATTCATTGACTGGCCAAGGGTCTAAGAAATAGATTTTTTCTTCTCGAGATTTATTAGCTTTATTTTCATTTTTTCCCCTCCTTGAAAACCGCCAATTTTACCATTTGAACTAATAACCCTATGACAAGGAATAAATANTGGAAGTGGATTTTTAGACATTGATAAACCTGCAAATCTATANGCTTTATTTTTTTGTGAATTATCTGCCAACCATTTATAACTTTTGGTTTCTCCAAATGGAATTTTCCTGCATGTTTCCCAAAAGACTTTAAAATTTTTGTTCTCAGAATAATCTATTTCTATTTTAGATAAATCTATTTTTTCTCCATTGAAATATCTAATCACAATGTTTGATATATGATTTAATTTTTCTGTTTCCTTCATAGGAAAATTTTGGATTTCTATAAAGTTCATAGCATCAGAAAAATTTATTTTAGGTAGACAGGACTTAATTAGTCCTTTGGGACCTGAAATAATTGCCACCCAACCAAATGAAGTAAGAAAAATATTGTAATCAAACACTTTATTGAATTGGAGAAAATTTCGCAGCTAACATAATCATATTTTCCATCTTCATAGGGGATACATTTGAATCTGGTGGCCATCCAATTGATTGGAATTGTTTCCTTGCCTCAGCTCGATGTTCAAAGCTTTCATAAGCCCACATATGAGCCCATTGATTGACTCCTCCTAGTTCTGAATACCATATACCAACAGGAGGGCATAAAGTCATCCTAGCTTCAATTTTTTTACTCCATGAATCTATAACCATAGGTATAGTACCCGGAGGATATTTATATAGCCTTAACTCAAATATTGGACCTATATTACGTTTTCTTTCAACTTTTGGCATAAAAGGAGCAGGAAAAAAAATATCAACCTGTTGATTAAGTAAAATTGGACTGTTAGGTGGAGGCCATATTCCATCTTCAACAACTTGAGATCTTATTTTTGCTCTATGATTTAAGTCTTCATATTCCCAAATATGTAAAACTCTATTCAAAGGTCCTATTTCTGTATGAAAATATCCAACTAATGGAGAATACTCTAATCTTTTTTCAATCATTGCACCAGTAGAATCATAATATTTTTCTAAATTTCCAGGCTTTATATCGTATATTCGAAACTCATGAATCATAGTATTACCTTAATTTTTTTTATTAATAATATTAAATGAATAATATAACAAATTTTTATTGCAAAAATATATAATTAAGTATATGAAGAGAGATAAAAAAAAGTTTAAGATGTGTATCAATGATGAAAGAAACTACTTAATCTCAGTTGTTAAAAACTTAACTCAAGATGAATGGGAGAAAGAAAGTTTATGCGCAGGTTGGTCNNTTGGGGAAGTNGTNAATCATNTTATGTTACTAGANANATNNCCTATATCATTNGGTTGGAAATCTNTACCTAAATTAATATTTGAGCTNATNTTTGAACGNAGANTNATTACNTCTTCAATGNTTAANTGGCAAAAANAAATGACNNTTTTAGGTATAGATNATGCTGTNAAAAGATTATCANAAAAANGAAATCCTGTTAGAGCNAGATTTGGACTNNTAGGTATNAANTTTAANATNATAGAAGAAATTATNCATACNGAAGATATTATAAGACCANTAAAANTAANTCGTANNNTNAANCATGATAATTATATNTTNTGGGAATGTGTAAAAACATTNTCATCTTTTCAAAATAAAAAANTAANNACACTNAATAANNTNGATATTATATTTAATGATNAATATAGTATGACANTAANNAAAAGCANNTATGGNAAAAAANTTANTAAAATNTCTAANAGTGATACAAAAATTATNGGANAACCNATAGANNTNTTACTATTTTTNGCNGGAAGNCCATCTANAGTNANAATNANCAATAATAAACTAANTNATAAAAATCTTAANTANTAAATATTTAATGCNGAATTTACNAAAACTTGNAANTCTCTTCGAATTGGATANCTATCAGANGGGTANAGTTGAGTCATAAATACAACTANAATTTGCTCTANNGGATCTATCCANAAAGCNGTATTAAGAGCTCCACCCCATGCNTATGTNCCATTAGATCCAGGNACTTGATGNCTTATNGTATCCATAACTACTGANAANCCNANACCAAAACCTACTCCATCAAAAGTTGTTTCAGTCCATTTNCCNGATAAAGCCATATCTGATAAAAATTTACCTNCATAAAGATGGTTTGANGTCATAAAATCNATAGTTTTTCTACTCAATAATCTTTCTTTTTTAAATTTTCCGCCATCCAATAACATTTGTGCAAAATTAAAATAATCTAATGAAGTAGAAACTAAACCTGCACCTCCCAAACATATATATTGCTGTTTTGCAAAGTTGCTTTTTTTTCTATCTTCCCAGAGAACAAATTTATCGTTTATATCTGCTCGGTAAGAAGATGCAAACCTTGAGATTTTTTTCTCAGGTACAGAAAAAGAGGTATCTTTCATTTCTAACGGATCAAATATATTATCTTTTAGGTATTTTCCAAATTCTTGTCCAGAAATCACCTCAACTAGGTAACCACATATATCTGTTGCATAGGAGTAATTCCATTTTTGCCCAGGCGAATATAATAATGGAAATTCTGATAATTTTTTTGAAAAATCCGATAAAGTTGGCTGAAATTCTTGGTTATTATTTTTATTTCTTGAACTGAATAATGATGAGGCAATAGAACGAAATGGGCCTAAATACTCTGGTGTAAATTCTTTTTGATATTGCAAATCTACAGGATCATTTTGATCTCTACCATAAGATAATCCAGCTTGATGAGAAAGTAGATCTCTAAATGTTATTTCTCTTTCTGCGGGCCTTGTTTTTATGTTTGGGTAATCTCCACTTTCATATACTCTAGGAGTAGACCACTCTTCGATAAAATTACTTATAGGTTCATTTAGTTGAAATTTACCCTGTTCATACAACATCATCAATGCTACGCTTGTTATAGGCTTAGTCATTGAAGCTATTCGAAATATAGAATCTTTTTCTAGAGTTTTGTTTTCAGACACATCAATAAGACCAAGATTAGAAAAATGTTCGATCTTACCATTCTTTGCAATAAGTAATTGAGCACCAGGAATTTTTCCTATTTCAATATATTTTTTTTGTAAAAATAAATCTATCCTACTTAATCTTTCTTTTGAAAATTCTAAACTCATTTNATTCTCCTTTTATTCNTTANAATATATATTTTANCCATCNAAAAATCGAGCAAATTTACCTCTNTANTTTGCAAAAATTANGTATCCAGGTTGAANNAAANAACTNATGATTGAAATAGANAAAAATANTGAGANATAANTCCAATAATTCCNCCNGTTTTTGACACAGTAAGAAATATTGCTCTTGAACCTTTATATATTTCACTTTTATCAATACAAACTATAGTATTGATCGGAAATTCAATTTCTAATTCAATATCAATATTATTAACTGATTCAAAATCATTTGGAATAAATTTTATATTCTTTTTGTTGTCCCTTCTAATCACCCAATTCTTGAAAGATCTACATACAACACAGTTATTATCAAACAAAACTATCATCAATTTTATAATTTTTATGTAAACATTTTTTTAATAATTGTATAGAATTTAAAAAATAAAGTTATAATTTAAATATAAATTGGAGAAATAATGAAAAATTTTACTAGTTTTACATGGCTGTATATGATTTCAGCATTTATATCATTTTTGATTTCTGTAGCTCTTTGGTTTTTTGCTGATGATGCTAAATTAGAAGCCATATTTGTAGGAATTTGGGTTCCATCAATCATAGGTCTTGGCAGTGCATTGGAGAGAAAATTAGATGAATAGTGCTTTAACAGTAACCGTTCTATTCTTCATCGTGACAATTTTGATGTCTGGTGCAGCATATTCATATATAGAACTTAGTAAAAGCAATAAAAAGAAATAAATAAACTTAACTACATTCATTAATTAGTGCAATAAATAATACCGACAAGGTTATTGTTGATATTATCCACGGAAAAATAGTTTTAGACGAATATACAGTATTCCTATTTTTTTGTATAAGAAAATTAACTGATGATATTATAATTAGACAAAATAATGATATTATTAAAATTCGAATCATATAAATAAATTATACATGATAATTGTTTTATATATTAAATCCTAGGAAAAATATATGTATGATGGAAAAAACTTAAAATATAAAATTCATAATAATCCTAGCGTAGTTGGTGCGAGAATTCCTTGGAATGCAGATTCCAAGCAAATTGACGAATTACTTAGTCTAGACGACTATGATTTTATCTCTATAGATTCTCAACATAGCCCTTTCGATGAGTCACAATTATCCAAAATTTGTGAATACGCTCACACTATTCCTATTCCTGTTCATTTTAGGATTAAACATTCCAAAATAACCTACTTAATAGGAAATTTACTCGACTTAGGTCCTTCAATGATAGAAATTCCTCAAACAGAAGAAATAACTACAGTCAAAGATGCAGTGGATAATTTTTACTACCCACCAAATGGAAAAAGAAGTTGGGGTGGAGAATTTAGAGTTGGAGTTGATGATAGTCATCTAGTTTTTCCTGCAGATTTAAAAGTAAGAAGTGAATATATGAACTGGTGGAATAATTTTGGTGTTCTAATGTTGCAAGTTGAGTCAATAAAAGCAATAGAAAATATAAAAAATTTTGCTGTTAAGGGTGTAGATTGTGTTTCATGGGGACCAAATGATTTAGAAATAGACCGACAAGCAAATAAAAATCACCCCCTTTCTGAATCAAATGAAAAAGCTTTAATATTTGCTATAAATGAATGTAATAAAGCAGGTATAAAACTTATGGTTAGAAATTCAATAAAAGATCGTAAAAAATATATAGACATGGGTATAAATATATTTTTGGAATCACCTGGAGCATAATATGATCAAATTTAAGTACAGAATAATTATATGGGCTATATTAATACTGGCAATATTAATTTATAGAAATGCTAGTTAGTAAAAAGGTCAACTACAGTTCCTAATTTTCCTGACTTTTTGCCTTTATATAATTCTGTAAAACCACATTTAGAACAACTAATTGTTATAAATAAATTATTTTGAAGATTTAAAAATCTTGATAAACCAGAACCAGTTGTTCTTATTTTCCCCTCTACATATTCTGTAGAATTACATTTTGTACATTTGTATATCATATTTTCCCCCTAAAATAAATTTTATTACCCTAAAATTATATATAACTAATTATCATAAAGGTAGAATGAACTAATGGAGAATTTTTTTCAATTTGGAGCACTACTTGCAGCAACAACTTTTGCTGGAGCAGGAATCTACATAAAAAAAATTAACACTAAAAATTTTTTCTCTATACCATTTTATGAAGGCTTATTTTCTCTAATATTGATGTTGTTAATTATCACTTTATTTATTAGCTGGGACAGCATAATTCATGACAACTCAATTTACTCTCTTAGAAATTTTGTCCTAGCAGCCACATTAAGTTCTACAGGAACAATGGTTTATGTATACTCATTATCAAAAACACAAATTGGAGTTGTTCTTACTATGGCAGCTGCACTTAATATTGTGACAGCTTCTATCTACGATTATATTGTTAACTCTATTTCATTTGACCTTTACTTTATATTAGGGGGAGTTTTAATATTAGTCAGTATTTTTATGTTAAACTTCAAAAGTTTTTTTTCTAAAAGTCAAATAAATATTGTTGGTGCATTTGGAGGAATGCTTACTGGTATTTTATGGGGTAGTGCGGTATTTTTTAATGATAACGCTCTTATTGAAAGCAATATATTTATAGCTTCATTAGTAAGAAGTATTACAGGAATTATAGTTATGCTTAGTGTATCTTACTTTGTTGGAAGAAAAATTCAATTTTCAGAGGATTTAAGATCTTATAGACTTTTCATAATTACAGTAATTTTACTCTTTATTTCAAATATTGTTTGGTTTGTTTCACTTGAATATACATCTGGATCATTAACAACAATATTTGGAAGCAGTGCACCTGTTTTTGGAATTATTTTAGGATATATATTCTTAAAAGAAAAAATAACTAAAATAGAGCTTTTAAGCATATTCATTGCTTTATGTGGAGTTTTAGCAATTATCACTAATCAATAGGGTTATTAATTTATAAATAAAAAATAGTGATTTAATTTGCTTTCACAAAGGGATTTGTTATACTCCGAGCTAAGATTTCATACAAAGAAAAGGAGATTAAAATATGAACTTATCTGAAAAACAAATAATAGGCTGGGGATTTATTATTGCACCAATAATATTTTTAATTAGTGTACCTTTATGGTTTACACAACCACAATTTGATCAAGCTACAAGATTAGTTGAAGAATTTGCTTGGGCACAAGATAATAAACTTTTAGCTGTCGCACCAATTTTATTAGCTGGATTAGGATTTGCATTAATTGGGACAATGTATTTAATGTTTGTTAGGCAGTTACAAGAAGAAAGTGGTAAAGCAATACTGAAAGTAGTTTTCTTATTTTTGCTCATGAATGTTACTCTACAGTTATCAGATTTTGGTTTATACCTGGATACAGTACTTAGTCCCACTGAAGAGCTAAATGCTTCAACAATTATTGGAGTTATTTCTGTTACTGGCTTATCAGATATTCTTGCCGGAATTGGATTTATAATTCTAGGAAAAGCTATAAGAGACATTAAAAAATTTGGTAGTAAAAGTAACGCAGTGATAAGCTTTGGTTTATTAATATTTGGTATTACAAATATTGTCAGCGGATTTGTTTCTGAGGAGATTTCCGATGTACTTGGCCTCGTAGGATGGTTAATAATTTTTAATATTGTTAACTTTACTTTAGGAAAATCAATACTAAAAGAAAATACATAATCTAATTCTTTACGTAATAAAAACAAGTCTAAGGTTGAAGACTTGTTTTTATTACTAACGGGTTCTTAGCCTCTTGTTTCTAGTGGAAGATCAGGATTATTCCCCCATTCTATCCAAGAGCCATCATATACCTTTACCTCTTCATAACCCAAAAGTTCTGTAAGAACAAACCATGTGTGGGTAGCACGAACTGCTGTTTGACATAATGTATAAATACCTTTATCAGTTTTTATACCTTTATTTTCATATATTTGTTTTAGTGTTTTGGCATCTAAAAATTCTCCAGATTCATTGACTGCATTAACCCAGTTAACATTTGAGGAATTTGGAATATGCCCACCTCTTTCAGCTCTAACATCTTTACCTATATATTCATCTGGGCTTCTGGTATCACATACAATTTTTGATGGGTCATCCACTGATTCTAAAATCTCTTCCCAGTCTGCTATTAAGTTTATGTTTGGCTCTTTCTCAAATTTATAATTGGAAAGTGAAACAGATTCTGTAGTTGAAGAAATCGGGAAATCATTTTCTGACCAATAATTCCAAGAACCATCAAGAAGTCTAGAATCACTATGACGATATACCTCTAGGGCCCATAAGCCTCTTGAAGCCCATAAATTACTTATACTGTCATAAAAAATTACAGTATCATCCTTTTTTATACCTATAGATGATAACGCGTTACTAATATGATCAGCTGAAGGCAACATACCCTTAACACCATTAGAATCTTCCCACTGAAACACCTCACTAGGAGTTAATCTTTGCGCTCCAGGAATATGACCTTTCTGATAATCCTCTTCACTTCTAACATCAATAATTTTTACTTTCTCATTTTCTAGATTTTCCTTAAGCCACTCTGATGAAACTAATTTCGATGTGCTATGATATCCTCTAGAATTCAAACTCTTATCTTCATTAGACTCTGTTGTACAAGAAATGATTCCTAACAACAAAAATATAACTAAAAATAATTTTTTCTTCATGATAATCTCCTTATTTAATAATCATTTACTTAATGTAATTTTCCATTCACTTGAATCTATCTCAGATATTTCAACTTCGTAGCCTCTCTTAATTGCCTGAGGTGGTATAGTTGATAAAGCAGGTGAATGATCAGTTATAATTTCTAATAAATTTATAGAATCATTTTTATCTAAATATTCATTAGTTTTTAGCATTGGATACGGACAAATTTCTCCCCTTAAGTCTAAAACAACATTATTTTCAGGCATCAATTTTCTCCTTTTTTAATTTAATTTTCCATATTTCATTACTCATGGAAATTTTAATATTTATATTTTTTTTCAATATTTTTGATGGAATATATTTAATTATTATTTCCTCATTTGTATAAATTTCATAATCATTGTTATCGTTTGATATAGTATCTATAATTTCCTCAAGTTTAATAATTTGAGCTTTTACTGGTTGATCAATTAAATTAATTTTATTTAAAACATTCATACCCTAACCAAGCCTTCTAATAATTTTAGTTCCAATAAAAGATCCAAAAAATAAACTTAGCCCAAAGACCCACCCTGATAATGAAAGAGATGGAATGGCTGATAAAAATGCACCAATAGTACATCCGATTCCAAGGCTAGCGGAGTATCCCATCATCACCCCTCCAGATAATGATTGGTAATATCTCTTAATCTCTTTTGGTTTTCTAATTTTAAATTCGTTTGAAAATAGTGCTGAAATCAAGGCACCAAAAAATACACCTACAGTACTCACAAAAGTATGAGATATTATGCCACTTGATTCAATTGAACCCAAACATCCACTTAATGATCCAATTCCACTTAATACCCCATCACTAAAATTAAAAATTTTAGATATAGTCAATGACTGCTTCATTATTTCTCCAGTTACACCAGGAGGAGAATGAAACAAAAAGTAAACTATAGATATAAAGCCAACAGATAAACCTCCAAATTTAATAGACCAGCTTTTGATAAAAACAGAGTGCATAGAGATTTTCAGTTTATCAGTTAGGTTCTCAGGTTCTTGGCTTTTTATATCTTTTATTTTATACTCAACAATCCCAGATTTAGATTCAAAAAATAATACTAAAATATATATAATAAATAAACCTATGAGGGTTAATAATAAACTCATTCCATACCCCAAAGAATATGTAGATGGTAAAAATATTTTTGATTCATTATTTATAAAATTTACCCACCAAAAATCCCATGTTACGATTAGTAAAATTGAACCTATTATCACGCCAAACAAAGTAATAACTGAGGCAACATAACCTTCAGCTACTCTATAGATTGTTCCAGATATACAACCACCAGAAATAACCATACCAACTCCAAATAATACACCCGCAACAATTGTAGATAAACCAACAGGTAATACATGAGCAGAACTAGGATATTCTCCAGCTAAAGGATTAGGAAGTATCCAATTTAGAATACCCACAAATCCAATAGAAGATACGGTCAGAGCAATTAATACACCTTTCATATTTTGACCTGAACCAAACAAAAATAAATCCCTAAAAGATGATGCAAAACAAAATCTCGACTTCTGTAAGGAAAATCCGAGCGCGCAAGCTGCTAACCATATAGCAGCATCTGATGTGTTAATTGAAGCTATATAGGAACTAAAAAATAATCCTATTATAAGCAAAAATAATCCAACTGATATTTGTCGATTTATTTGAACTTTATTTATGTTATTCATCATTAAATTTTTCCATAAAAAAAACCCCAGATAGTTTGGGGTTTCTGTATTACAATCTTCTAAATAATTTAAACTAAACTGAAGAAACCCTCGGAGTTTCACAACATGAGCAACAACAGTTTATGTTTTTATTTGAGTATTTAGTAATCATCATAATAATTGTAACAATTTTTTAATAAAATTCAATACATGAATATTAGGATTTTAAATTATATTAAAAAAAATTATGTTTAAGTCTCTCAAAAATCCTATCAGCTTCAATAAAATCAAAATTATCCATATTAGATTTAATAGGTTTTCTAGCTATATAGTTTTCAATTATTCCTCTTTTCCAAAAAAAATATTTATAAGCAGAAACACTAAAAGTTTGTTCAAAAAGTAAACCTTCTAACATTAAGTTCCATGTATTAATCGCATCAGTATTAATTTTCTCTTTTTTTGATAGCTTAAGTTCTTTCCATAGTTTTATATGAGCTTCTATCATATGACCTGAAGGCATTAGACCATCAGAGCCTCTTCGATACTCATCAATAATTCTTCTACCTCCACCACCACCCATGATAGATTTAATATTTTCACCACATTTTTCCTTAATTAATGAGTGCATTTGCCCTGAGGCATCTGTTTCTTCTTTTAAAAAATCAACTTTGTCAATTTCATTAATAATTTTTACTAAAATATTCTGAGGAATTGGATTACCATCTGGAGGTCTATTATTTTGAACCCAAATCAATGAATTTGTCGAACGAGAAATTTCTGAATAAAAATCATAAAATTCATCTTCATGCATGAAACTTAATAAAGGAGTCATCAATATAGATTTTATCCCTAGTCCTTCAGCAAATTTAGCATTTTCTAAAATACTTTCTAGACTATTTCCAGATACTCCTGCAATTATAGGTATTTCATCTTTTATAACTATCGTGGCTGTTTCAAGAATATCTTTCTTTTCAATATCGGTTAGTTTTGATACCTCTGAAACATTTGCAGGTATAAGCATTCCATGAGAACCTTTATCAACTAAAAACTCAAAACATTTCTCTAAAGATTTTTGATCAATAGAAAGATCTAAATTAAAAGGTGTGACAGGTATTGAAAAAATACCACTATAAATATTTTTCATAATAAAATTACTANAAACTATTTAACCGGAATCAAGGCATAAATGAGCCATCTTATTTATTGTATTCCAATGATTNATTTTTAAGTTCAAACTCCCTCTGGATCCAATTTTTCTTCCTTTNGGTTCGATTTCTATAGCATAACCAGAAAAATTATCATGTAAGCTTTGCACTCTTATATCTCCTATTTCAAAAGCTAAATTATTAATTTCATTATCATTTGTAAAAATTTCAGCTAATGATTTTCCAAAACTATTAGGCTTCCAAATAATTTCTTTGACTTTACCAAAAATAGGAAAATTTTTTTTTCTAGTAGTCTGAATATCTAGCAGATCTTCCTTAGATTTAATTTTTTCTGATGGTACTGCAAAATAATGCCACCATCTAGGTGGATTATCTTTTCCACCATCTTTTTTTAATATATTTATATACTTTACTGGAGAATCTTCCAAAATTTCGATAATACCTAAGCTTCTCTGATACCAAGAATTAGATAGCTTTTCTTCAACTATCTTTCTTTCCGATAATTTACATTTAATCCCAATGTTAATAAGATTTTCATATAAATTATCTCTAGTTTTATCTCTTAAATTCTGCATAAATTGATTGATATATGTTTGATAATAGTTTTTAATTTAAAATATCTTCAAATTAAAAACTATTATATATGAATTATGAAACTTGTATCTTGGAACGTTAATGGAATTAGAGCTTGTTTGAAAAAAGATTTNATGACTTTCTTCAATGAAATGGATGCTGATATTTTTTCTTTACAAGAAACAAAAGCAAATCCTGATCAAGTTGAAATAAATACTCCTGGATATGAACAATTTTGGAATAGTGCAGAAAAAAAAGGATATTCAGGAACATTAGTATTTACTAAGAAAGAACCTATAAGCGTTTCTAATGGGATAGGTATCAAGGAACATGATAATGAAGGCCGAGTAATAACTTTAGAATATGAAAAATTTTTCTTAGTAAATGTTTATACTCCAAACTCAAAAAGAGAGCTCGAAAGACTTGAATATAGAGAAAAAGAATGGGATGTGGAATTCCTAAAATATCTAAAATATCTTGAAAAAACTAAGCCTGTTATTTTTTGTGGTGACTTAAATGTNGCCCATAAAGAGATTGACCTTAAAAATCCCAAAGCAAATGTGAGAAATGCTGGGTTTACCATGGAAGAAAGAAAGGGTTTCGATAATATTGTCGCTAATGGATTTATTGACACATTTAGGTATTTCAATAAAGAAGGAGAAAATTATACTTGGTGGAGCTATATGGGTGGAGCTAGGTTTAGAAATGTTGGGTGGAGAATAGACTATTTTTGTATTTCTTCCAGTATTGAAAAAAATCTTAAAAAAGCAGAAATTTTTCCAGAAATTATGGGCTCTGATCACTGCCCAGTAAGTATAGAAATTGATATATAGTTATAAATTTGAATAGACTAATCACTGAAAAATCAGAATATCTTCTTCAACATTCTAGAAATCCTGTTAATTGGTTTCCTTGGTGTGATGAAGCTTTTGAAAAAGCCAAGAAAGAAGATAAACCAATATTTTTATCTATTGGATATTCAAGCTGTCATTGGTGCCATGTCATGGAAAAAGAATCTTTTGAAAATATAGAAACAGCAAAGATTTTAAATGAAAACTTTATATCAATTAAAGTTGACAGAGAGGAAAGGCCTGATATAGATAGTCTTTATATGTATTCAGTTCAAATGATAAATGGAAGTGGAGGTTGGCCAGCCTCTATTTTTATGGATTATGAGGCAAAACCTTTCTTTGCAGGGACATACTTTCCTCCTAAAGATCATCATAATATTCCTGCATTTAATACTGTATTAGATAAAATTATTGATCTTTATACAAATCATCGAAAGAGCATTTATGAAAATATTAATCTAGTTTTTGAAAATTTAAATAATCATTTTTCTCATAATAAAAAAATAGTAGAAATTAATAATTCTAATTTGTTTTCACTTCTTGAATCTCAGATTAAGCAATCATTCGACTTTGATAAAGGGGGTTTCGGTACCTTTCCTAAATTTCCAGAAACATCAAAATTATATCTATTGATGCTTTTAGAAAAAAAATATAAAAATCAATATGGTAATAAATTATTATCATTAACATTGAAATCAATGATTAATGGTGGAATATTTGATCAAATAGGAGGAGGATTTTCAAGATATTCTACAGATAAAAAATGGCTTGTACCTCATTTTGAAAAAATGTTATATGATAATAGCTTAATGCTTTCAACAATCGCTAAAGCATATAAATTAGATAAAAAAGAATTATACATAGACACTATTAAAATAATAATTGATTTCCTTTTTAGAGAAATGAAAAACCCCAATGATCTTTTTTACGCAAGCCAAGACGCAGATTCTGGAGGAGTAGAAGGCTCATATTACACTTGGGGATATAAAGAGCTAAAATTTATACTCTCAGATGAAGACTATAATAATATAAAAGATTATTGGAATATTTCTGAAGAGGGAGATTTAGATGAGAAAAATATTCTCAATGTTAATGAAGACTATAATATTAAGTCGGAATATCTTCATAAAATTAAATCACAACTAATAGCTGTTAGACAAAAAAGAGAAAAGCCAAATACAGATAAGAAAAATATAACTTCTTGGAATTCACTACTTATCTCTGGTCTTTGCGAGTCATACAATGTTACAAAAAATGTAGATTACCTTAATCAAGCAATAAAAACAACAAATTCTATACTAGATAATCTTACTACTGATAATAATCTTTTTCATACTCAGAATAATAATAAAAGTTTTTTGGAAGACTATTCATATTTTACAAAATCATTATTTGATTTATATAATTCATCTCAATGTTCTGAGTGGCTGGAACTAGCATATAAATTTAATTCTATTACTACAAAAAAATTTTGGGACAAAGAAAAAAATATTTTTTTTGATAATGAGTTAAGTGAAGATCTTATAATAAGAACTCATAATTTATTTGACCCTATGATACCTAATGCAGCTTCAGTAGCTTCAATTAATTGTTATATGGCATATAAATATACGGGAGAAAATATATATTTAAATATAGCTGAATCCAGTTTGAAATCTGCATCTGAATTATTATCAAGCCATCCTCTGGAAGTGCCTAATTGGTTTAATTTATTTTATTTACTTAATGAAGAAAATATTGAAATATTCATATCTGGAGACAGTAATGATAAATTTTATAAAGAGGCTCAAAACTATATTCAAGGAAAATTACTTCCTACATCTATATTAGTTTCTAATGAAAATAAAGATTTTATTAATAAACTTCCTATAAGTAATGGAAGAACTAATGACAAAGAATCAAAAGTTTATATTTGTAAAAATTATATTTGCGAATTACCTATTGATAACATACAAGAATTAATGAAAAAATTATAAAAATTATATTTGAGTTTTATTTATATGGAAGTAACTATAATATTCCCAAATCAACTTTTTTTTGATAATCCATCTATTGGAAAAAACAGAAAAATACTTTTAGTAAATCATCCAATATTTTTTTCTAACAAATATTTTAATTTCCANAAACAAAAATTATTACTACATATATCAAGTATAAATTACTANGAAAAAAGACTTAAACATTTAGGTTACTCAGTAAAAATAATTCAACAAGATGATTATGATAATTTTATAAAAGAAGATATCCTAAATTTTTCTAAAATCCATACATGTGAATTAGTAGACTTGAATATAATTGAAGATCTTAAAAAAATAGAAAAAAAAATAGTATATTATAAGTCTCCTATGTTTATGGAATCAAATGAAGAAAACTTTGATTACTTCTCAGATAAAAAAAAATTTTTACTCCTAAACTTTTATAAAAAACTCAGAATAAAACATGAAATACTAGTTGATAGTAAAAATATTCCTGTNCAGAAAAAATGGACATTTGATACTGAGAACAGAAAAAACATTCCAAAAGATTTAATTTTACCCAAAATAAAAANAATATCTTATGATGATGAAATTATTGGTATTTCAAAAAATAATATAAATAATTATTATCCAAGTAATATTGGCAACATAGATTCCTTTAACTATCCTATTTCACATAAACAAGCTAGAATAAATCTANAAAATTTTTTTGAACATAAATTTGCTAATTTCGGAAAATATCAAGATGCAATAATAAATAATAATACATTTTTATTTCACAGTAATATTTCTTCTTCTCTTAATATAGGATTACTTACCCCTTATGAAGTAATNTCAAAAGCAATAGATTTCAGTAAGTNTAATAATATACCGATAAACTCCTTAGAAGGATTTATAAGACAAATATTAGGCTGGAGAGAATTTATTAAAGGTATTTATATTTATCAAGGAAAAAATCAAATGAATTCTAATTATTGGAATGTGAAAAATAAATTATCACCGAAATTTTATGATGCTACTACAGGAATATTACCGGTAGATGACTCTATATCAAAATCACTCAATTTTTCATATGTTCATCATATAGAAAGATTAATGATTTTAGGAAATATCATGTTACTTCTAGAAATTGCTCCTATGGAGATTTACAAATGGTTTATGGAAATGTACATAGATTCCTATTCTTGGGTGATGGTACCAAATGTATTTGGAATGAGCCAATTTGCAGATGGAGGATTAATGTCAACAAAACCTTATATTAGTTCTAGTAATTATATCCTAAAAATGAGCAATTATAAAAAAGATAAATGGTCTAAAATATGGGATGCGCTTTATTGGGATTTTATAGAAAAACATACTGAAAAAATTGAGAGTAATTTTAGAATGAGAATGATGATTAATATACTCAATAAAAAAAGTAATAAAGAAAAGTTAGAGATAAAAAATATTTCGAATAATTATAAAAATATTTTATTATCCTAATTGTCTAAACTTACTTTACTACCAACTTTTAATATACCCCCTTTAGAAATAAGCTTGAGTTTAATTCCAAATGAAGGATTAATAATTCCGTTAATATNAGGTAAAACTTTCAAAATATTTCTATCATAGATAGCAGTTTTAGGATTACAATTTATAGAGTTACATCTAGTGATCCTTCGTACAACTTGAAATTTCAAATTACCAATTATTAAGTTTTTCCCCACATAATTAAATTCTTCAAAAAAATCACAATCATCAATAATAATATTACTTCTAAATACTTTTGGATTTATATAACCCGTTGTCTCNGATAATTTTTCTACACTTTTTTTTGAGTGAAGACTTATAAATCCTTCCTCAGAATCATGAAAAGATACTTGTGGATTAGGTGATAAAAAAAAAGAAATACCTTTATTGTAAGTTTCATATTCTAAATATTTACCTACAATTAATTCAATTTTTTCCTTGTCCGTTATGTTAATACTAATTTTCTCATTTTCAAAATAAATATTATTTAACTCAGAATCAAATTTACATTTAATTTTACTTAATTCAGGTATATGCATTAGTGATAAGTAATTATTTTTTTTTAACCATTTACCATCATTAATCATATTTTTACCTATTCTAAAAGCTGCAATTCTGTCACCGACAATTTTACCTGAATTATATATTTCTAAGGAATTTTTCTTTTCACCTGAAAAAGATTTTATTGGATACCTATATAAACTATCTATTATCATAAGCTAATTTTTTTGTTTAATTATTAATATTTAATTTGATATTATAACTTTTTTTCCAAAGAATTCTTTTTTATTAATTATTCGAAAAATAAATTTAGCAACATTTTTCCTGCTAACAATTAGTCTATATTTTGGATAATCATCAAAATATGTTTTTACATTATTCCCAATTTGAAANTTTATTAATGCTACAGGCCTTATAATAGTCCAATTTAAACCAGAATTTACTATCATTTCTTCCTGTCTTTCGTGATCTTTATAAGGATACCTCAAGTTTGAATATTTAATTAAATTACTGAACCAAAATGGCAGTTGTTTTTTACTCTCATAAGTCCCCCAAGCTGATATAAATATTACTCTTGATATTTTTTTATATTTACAAATCTCTATCAGATTTTTAACAGTTTCAGATATAGTTGTTTTAGAATTTGTTATTTTCGACCATGGAAAAATATTTTTCCTCATAACATTAATAGTACTAATTACTGTAGTTGAATTACTAATATTTTTTTCAATATCTTTTTTTATTGTAGCGTCACCCTTAACCAATGATAATTTTTTATTTTTATCATAATTATTTTTGGTATTTCTAGACATAGATATTAATTCATAATCATGATTATATGATTCAGATAATATGCTTTTTCCTAAACCTCTATTACCACCAATCAAAAAAATTTTAGACAAAATTACCCCTTTCTTTTGCATTAAATAGTTCTATTAACTTACTGACGTTTGAATTGCATAAGGCTAACTCTTTAGATGTAATTAATATTTCATAAGAATTATTTTTATATAGTAAAATACATGGAGTTTTATCCAAAGTTATTTCTTCCATTTTAGAGTTTTGATTATTTAGATGTATAACTTCTAATTGAAGCCCTAATAGCTTTTCAAATTCTTTCCAAGATTTTTTTTTCCACGCAAAAACATGTGTGATATCACATAATTCACAATGCTTATTTCTAAATAGTTTAGCTAAAAAATACTTAACTTCTCCAAAAATTCCTCCATTAGCATTATATATAGCAATAAATTTTGGNCTCAAAAGTTTTTCTCAACATCATTAATAATTTTTTTTGCTGTTTGTGGCCAATCAACTGTTGTACCAGAACTTCCTGACATATAAGCCATAATTAGGTCATTTTTATTTCTTATTCCCCAATTTCTAACTTCTAAATTTTTCAAATTAGCATTTTCAATCATTGACCTATTTGAAAATTCNGCTTTTGGACAAANCATATTAATATTATGATCTATTGAAATTTTTATATTTTCATCTGTAATATTATCAACAAGCCAAGCTGTTCGTATTTTGGAGTTATATTTTCTTGTATTTATTATTTGGCCTAACTTAAAACTAGATATTGTAATCCCATTTTTTGTATATAATTTTGATGAACTTTCTAGCCAATCATNCTCNAAAAGTTCATCACAAACAATTTTTGATAATTCTTNCTCATCAGACTTCAACTCTAAATGTAAATCTGCTTTATTTTTATATCTGGATAAAATTTCACTTAAAACTGGAATTGAATAATCATTATTTTTAAATTTAAAATTATTTTTTGCTTGTATTTTTCTTAACTCAGAGTATTTAGTTTCTTTAACTAATTTATCAAATCCGGTCGTTCTTTTTGTATTTTGATCATGAATTACTACAGGTATATTATCTGTAGTTAATTGAANATCAAATTCTATACTTATAAAACCATATTCTAGAGCAAGATCAAANGAAGGAATTGTATTTTCTGGAGAAATTTCCGAAAATCCTCTATGCGCAATTATATTAAACTTATTACTCATGATAAGAAAAATTATAACTTCAATAATTTTTTTGCATTTTCATAAAAGATTAAATCTAAATAACTTTCTGGAACATTCAAATCCCGTAAGTCTCTAACTTGATCAAGAAAATATCTTTCAGAAAATCCTCTCGGAAACCAGTTAGAATCGCTTCCAAAAACTATTCTCTCTGGACCAGCTGTTTCTAAAAATTTTTTTAATAAGGATTGAACACTCATCTCTTCTGGCATCCAGCGTATCCATTGATTTGATCCGGAAGTATCAACATGTATATTTGGACAAGCCCACATAAGTTGTAATAACTCTCTAGGATAACCACATCCAAGATGCGGGATTATAAATTGTACTGACGCAAAATCTTTTGCAACATTATGGAGTATCAGTGGAGACATATTTACATGCTCAGCAATTCCTCCACCTCCTCCAAGAGTTCCAAAATGTATCAATATTGGAATATTTAGCTCTGCTGCAACTTCCCATGTTTTATAGGCTGAATAATCATTAATAGCTTTATCAAGTGCGGGAGCTATTATTTTGTATCCCTTGAGTCCTAGTTCATTAACTGCTTTTCTTAATAAAGTATCTGCTCCTAATTCATGTGGATTGTGATGTGCAAAACCAATAAATTTGTCAGGATACATTGAAATGACTTTTGACAATCTTTCATTACCGCCTCCCGTTAGGAATACAATTTTTTCAATATTGTGCTGATCAACCTCTTTTTTCCACATTTCTGCCAAAGTTTCATCTGGAAGCTTTTCTGTAATAGGCTTTTCAAANCCATGAGAAAGCCTCCATTCAGACCTCAATGTTTCTGCATAAGCCTTATTAATTGCATCAGATTCTTCTTTTCTTTCATGAGATGTATTTTCGTTTGGTGGTTCTTCTACCTTTATTTGCTTGCCAGAAAAATCTGTTTTTACAGGAAAATGTGCATGGAAGTCAATTACTTTAAAATTTTGTTTCATATAACTACTATAATATTATTATGTGATAATTGCTAGGTANCTATTAAGAAGTCAATTACTTTTTTTATGCAAGTTTCTGCATCAGAAATTATACCNANATTATTATTAAAACCATGAATAGCCCCCTCGTAATTCTCTATAATTGACCTGGATTCATCTTTAATTTTTTCATGATAAAGCTCTGCTTCTGTTCTCAAAACATCACAACCAGCTGTAATAATATANGTTCTTGGTAAATTATTANTAATATCATCCCTTAGAGGTGCAAAAAATTTATGCCTATCTATTGGAAAATTCTCTGGAGCCATACCTAAATATTGCTCCCAAAAAAAAATCATATTTGATTTTTCTAATCCAAAGCCTGTCTCAAATTCTTTATAAGATTCAGTAGTAAAATCATAGTCCAAAACCGGTGTAAACAATATTTGATTTTTTATTTTTA
Source organism: Chloroflexota bacterium (assembly GCA_002708145.1). Classification (GTDB taxonomy): domain Bacteria; phylum Chloroflexota; class Dehalococcoidia; order Lucifugimonadales; family Lucifugimonadaceae. The sequence goes on along the minus strand of PAOV01000041.1, from coordinate 7,668 downwards.
CCTCGTGAACATTCCTAAATTTTATAGATAAAGCTGCTACTAAATTACCTCCTGCAGAAGTACCACAAAGTGATATGTTATTAGCATCTATGTTAAATTCTTTATGGTTTCTAGCAATATACTTAACCGCTTCATAACAATCATTTAGCCCCGTTGGAAATTTATTTTCTGGAGCCAATCTATAATCAACCGAAATAATCTTAAATCTTGAATTTTTACATATATATCTACACATATAATCGTCTGTATCCAAATCACCTTGAAACCATCCTCCACCATGAAAATTTATTAATAAAGGTTGATTATTATCTTCATTGTTAGTAAATATTCTTATATTTATTTCTGCATCATTAACAAAAATTTTTTTATCCTCTACACTAGATAGATCAATTTTGGGTAAAATATTTTTAGTAATTAAATTCATTTTTTTAAATTGGTCNNTAGCTTGAGTATGAGTTAATTCTGATATAGGGCGTATATTTAATTTTGCTCTTTTTTCTAATAAATTTTTTGATTCTTGATTTAGCATTTTTCTCCTAATAAAANTTATGTGGANAATATNTTTATAATTTCTCCATCATCATTTAAATCAATATCAAAAGCATTTGGAGAGCTTGGTAGACCNGGTAANGTTATTATATCGCCAGCCATAGTCACTATTTGTTTAGCACCGCCAAGAACTCTTACTTCTTTAATTGGTAAAGTATGACCTTTAGGAGCNCCTCTTAATTTTGGATTTGATGAAACTGAGAGATGGGTTTTTGCCATACAAATAGGNAAATTCCAATTTTGAGATTCNAACAACTTTAAGGTAGTTTTAGTTCTTGGAGCCCANGTAACATNGGAAGCTNAGTAAATATCTTTTGCTAACTTTTCAACTTTTTCAACTGAAGTNATTGAATCATCATAAAGTAATTTAATATCTTTTTTTTNATCAGATATTTGAGATATATATTCAGCAAGTTCAATCATACCTTCACCTCCNGAAGAAAANCCATCTGACTCAATTGCTACAGAATTATTTTCTTTACATATTNTTTTTACTAAATCAATTTCTTCTCGTGAATCTTCCGGAAAAAGGTTTATAGCTATAACATGATTTANTCCATATTTTGAAACAATTCTTATAGCATTAAGTAGATTCTCAGCACCCTTAATTATTGCTTTATTATTTTTTTNATTAAGATTTTTAATATCAATATCTCCATGCCATTTTAGACCTCTTATTGTACAAACGATAACTGCACAAAAAGGTTCTGGACCTCCTTGCCTTACCTTTATATCCATAAATTTTTCAAATCCTAAGTCTGCACCAAAGCCTGCTTCTGTAATAACATAATCAGCAAAAGAAGAAGCAAGCTGATCAGCCAAAATTGATGAACAACCATGGGCAATATTTCCAAATGGTCCCATGTGAACAATTGCAGGTTGCCCTTCAACCGTTTGTGCTAAGTTAGGTTTAATTGCATCACGCAATAAAGCCATCATAGAACCAACTGCATTTATTTCTTTAGCTAGAACTGGGGTTTTGTCTTTTTTCCATCCTACAACAATATTGCCTAATCTTTCTCTAAGATCTTTATAAGAATCTGTCAAAGCCAATATAGCCATTATTTCTGAGGCTGCTGATATATCAAAACCTGTAGAACGAATAGGCGCATTAGCAGAGCCTCCCACACCAGAAACTATAGATCTCAAAGATCTATCTTCCGCATCAGTAACTCTTCTCCATGTAATATTTTCAGGGTAAAAATTATTGATTGTAGCTCTATAAACACTATTATCTACCATTGCAGCAAGAAAATTATGAGCTGATTCCATAGCATGAAAATCACCATTAAAATGAAGGTTTATATCAACCGCAGGTTCTACAGTAGATTTACCTCCTCCTGTTCCACCACCTTTATGTCCAAAAACAGGACCTAATGATGGTTGCCTAATAGTTAAGGCAACATTTTTATTAATCTTTCCAAATCCTTGAGTAAGTCCTATTGCAGTGGTTGATTTACCTTCTCCCAATGGAGTGGGAGTAATGGCAGTTACAACAATTAATTTAGAACTATTATTTTTTTTTATATTTTCTAAAGGAATTTTTGCTTTATGTTTACCATAAAATTCAAGAGAATTTCTTTCTAGTCCAAACTCTTCTGCTACCTGTTCAATTGACTTTAATTTTTTCATTCTAGTTATTACAAAATTCTTTTATATGATTGACCGCATCTTGGTTTGCCATTAAACCATGTCCTACTCCAGGTATAGTGACAAACTTAGAGCTAGATATTCCTTCTGCTAATTCAACTCCTAGAGAGTATGGAACCTGGACATCTGCATCACCATGAATAACTAGTGTCTCTAAAAATATTTCATTTAGCTTAGAACCAAAATCTATGTCGATATATGCAAATTGATTTCTTAATTCTCCCATATAATATTTCATGGTATCTTCAACAGATAATTCTTTTGATAATTTTTTAGCCTCTTCCTTAGAATAGTATGAAACTTTTTTATCTATATCATCTTGTGACATATAAAATGTAATAAAAGCTGGTTCATTTATCAACATATCGTATGTTTTATTTATACCATGTTTTTCTAAAATTTCATGGCGTCTTTTCAATTCTTTTGAAGCTCTAATTCTTGATGGATTTTTCCACATTCGATAGCTAGTATTTACTAGGATTAATTTTTTAATATTTTTTTGAAATTCAAATGCATATTTTAACGCTATAGGTCCTCCTGCAGATGATCCTATAACAATTGGATTTTCTAACTCAAGGTAATTAATTAATTCTTCTAAATCTTTAGCTAACATATCCATTGAATGGATTTCGTCAGGATAAGAAGATCTACCAGCGGATCGTCTATCATAAGTTATAACAGTGTATGAATCTTTGAGTTTTTCTACCCAGTCATTTTTTCTTGGGGTAACAGAAGAATCTATACCACCATAACCTCCATGACTAAAAATTATAGGTGGACCTGTGCCAACTTTTTCATAATAAATATTAATACCGTTAATTGAAGCTATAGACATGATGTTTATTCTAACTTAAAAGAGATGAGAAAATTTAATTTTTTTTAACTAAACTTCTTCAAAATGACTTTTTTCAAGTTCTTCTTGAATTTGAAAAATAGTATTTTTTCCTTCAGGAGGTGGTTCAGCTATTCTTACTGGTGCCCCATTAAATCTAGGTATATTTCCACCTTTACCTCTTAGCATATTTGACTGCCATAAATTCCAATCACCATAACCAGAAATGGGAAATGCATCAGCTGCTGTATAACCCATCAGAAGTAATCTTCTCGATTTTGATGAGCGATTTGGCTCAGAACCATGTAATGCTCTTACATGGTGTAAAGATATATCACCCTCTTCGAGAATAATACTACTTGCAGAATCTAAATTAACATCTGAAATATTCACAGCTCCTACAAAAACTCCATTTTCATGATGATCGTAAGCCGGACCCTTATGAGATCCTGGAACAACCATTAATGCACCATTTTCTATGGTCATAGGGTCAATTGCAACTCCAACTTCAAGAATATCATCATTAGTGTGTGGATAAAAACCCCAATCTGTATGCCATTCCACCTGAGCACCACCACCAGGAGCCTTATTATTTAATTTTGTATGATGGTATCTTATATTTGGTCCAATCAACTGCTCAATTATATCTAATAATTTTGGATTTTTGTTTGCCTNTTCATACACTGGATGATGTTTGTCAGGACTCATAATTCGTCTTAATTTTGGAGTTTTATAAGAATGTCCAGCTTTTAAATCAATATCAAAATCATCGTTGCTTTTTTTTAGATTTCTAGATCTTTCAACAAATTCATCAGTAACATCTTGTAGTTCTTTAACCTCTGATGGAGTAAATACATTTTTAACAGCTAAAAAACCATTTGTATTGTATTCTTCCACTTGTGTATTTGTTAGAACTTTTGCCATGTTGAAACTCCTAAATTAAATGTTTTCTCAAGATTATCATAGAGTTCAATTGCTATCAAGTTTTACTTTTTTATCTTAGAAATAATCTGATTTCTAAACAAAAATATTCCATATAAAACAATCAGAGTAAAAACAGATATTATCGCATAAAATATCTCTCTACCGGATTCATTTTGTTGAATAATGTTANATTCTTGTNGAGATAAATCTCCTTTTTTGTACCATATTTGTTGACTATTTTGATTGAATGGCTTGGTATCGCCGTATGCATATCTTTTTGAAAATATTTCTTTATAGCCAACCGAAAAAACGTAGCGGATTGGAGATTTAGAAATAATTTTCACAACAGCTTTATTATTAAGAAATTGATCGTCTTTATATTCAAATATTCTAATCAAGTCCATTCGGCTAAAAGGTTCATAAAAATCACTTCTTATATTAGATAAGAATATTTGCTCACCTGATTCGTCGATGAGATAAATAGTCGGAAACAGATCTTTTGAAATTAGGTTTTCAGGTTGTTTATCAGGAATCAATATACTGATATCTATAGGGTTGCCTGATAAGTTTTCTAAACTAAATATTACTTCCTCATTTTTTGAAGAAAATTCTCCATAAAAAGCATGAGAAACTGTAGCATCAGAAAGATTAATTGACGTCATATTGATTTGATCTGAAATTATCTCAAAAGGTTGATGGGCGCTTACATAATGTATATTAAAAACAGCCAATAAAAAGCTTATAAAATATATTATTTTTTCTTTACTAATTAAAACCATAATAATTTAGATGTTGTATATAGTATAGATTTTTTTTCATAATTAGAAAGGCCTAATTCTTTGGTAAATAAATTTAAATTTTCTTTATATGTTGTACCTTTAGACCATAATTTATTTGGAAAATTAGAGCCCCATAAGCATCTTTCAGGTGAAAAAAAATCTATAACTTTCTTTAAGGGATCATGCATATCTTTGTGAGGAAAAATTCTTGGAGAGCCATGTGTTCCAGAGGTAAGTTTTGCGTAAATATTAGGCAACATTGATAATCTTTTTAATTCATGAATTGTCTCTTTAGTTTTCCTAAAAGTATTTAGCATTAAACAATGGTCAATAACAATTCTTAATCTGCTAAATTTATTTGCTAAATAAATTATTTCATCTACTAATTTAAGATCGTCCATTACCATACAATTTACTGCTATCTCTAAACTTTCTGCCTTGCCCCATAGGTCTATTACATTAGAATCTCTTAATTTTCCATTTTTATTANGTATACCTCTTAGTCCTTTTACATTAAAATTGTCTACTGCATTTTGAAGAATATCTTTACTATTTTTATCATCTGGGCTTAACGTTACAACTCCTGTAGCCCATTCAGAAAATTTCCTTGCTGAATCCATTATGTATCTATTGTCAAAACCATAATAAGTACCTGTTTGAATAAATACAGCCTTTTGAATTTTATTTTTTTTCATCTTAACAAATAAATCTTCAGCGTTAGCTGGCTCTCCTGGATTCCATGGATCAAGAATTGGGGGATATTTATTTAAATCATCAGAATATATATGAGGATGAGCATCAATAATTTTCATTAAAAAACTCTATATTTTAAATAAGCTTCTTTTGGATCCACTCCCGAAAGTATTTCTTTTCTTAGTGAACTCTCAGTATTTATATATTCCTCTGTTTCGCTAACAACTTCATAAGCTATTTCTTTCGGTATAATAATAACTCCATCTATATCACCTAATACGAAATCTCCTGAATTTATACTTACGCCACCAATATTTATTTTTTCTCCTAATGTAGATATCTTCCATCTTTCAACAACATCAGATGGAGTGAAATATTTACAAAATACAGGAAAATCTAAATTTAGTATAAAATCTACATCTCGACATCCACCGTCAACAATATAGCCCTTAACGCCTTTATATTTTAGAGTTTCGGCAGATAACTCTCCCATATGAGCTATAGTCCCGTCATTAGGTTGACATATTACAACAGAGTTTGGTGGAGCCTTACTAAGCATATCTGTCCAACTTAACATTGAAGTATCTTTATCTAATGTCTCATCAATCTCACCACTACATGTCCATATTACACCAGCTAATTTTTTTGAAGAATCTATTGACTTAATGTTATGAGGTAATATCGTATTCTTTATACCTCGTCCTCTTAGAACATCATATATTGCTCCTNTGTAGCAATTCTTTAATCTTTCTACTAATTGATTATTTTCCATAATTTTTTTTCCTAAGCAATATTTATTTTATTAATTTTAGAATATAGTAATTATAAACCTATAATATTAACCATGTTAAATATTCAAAATATTTTAAATTTACCCTTTATGAAACTTTTTCTGTACAAAGAATATAGATTATTTTGGATAGCAGCATTTTTTTCTAATATTGGAATGTGGGCTCTGATTTATGGAAGATTATGGCTAATGAGATTAATGAGTGATTCAGAAATATTATTAGGTTTAATATCTACAGCAAATCTTACACCAGTCTTACTTCTTAGTTTTTTTGGAGGAGTTTTAGCTGATAAGTATAATAGGCTCAGTATAATAAGAATTACAAGACTTTTATTTTGTTTCATAACCTTAGTTACTGGTTTTCTGATATATCTAAATATAATAAATCCCACAATACTAATTATTATTTCTATAATCACAGGAATACTTTTAGCGATTGATATTCCTTCTAGATCTTCAATGATTGCAAAATTAGTATCCAAAAAATACTTAGCTGTAGGAATTTCTATGTATTCTATAGTTTTTGGTGTGTCAGCAATTATAGGTGGATCTATTTTTCATCCTATAGTTGAAATAATAGGGTTAGAAGGTTTATTTTTTATTATTGGAATTTCATATTTCTTAACTTTTCTAACATTAAATAAGATGGATAAAAATCTACATAAGCCAACTAATCAAAATAATGAAAATTTTATAGGAGATTTATTATCTGGTTTTAAATATCTTTCTAAAACTCCTATACTTTTAATAATTACTTTTGTGGGATTTTTTGTTGGTCTAACATCAGGCTCATATGATGTATTAATACCTGCTGTAACAACAGAGTTACTTTTTGGAAATACNGATACCTATGGAAGAATACTTTTGGTAGGTGGTATATCTGGCTTGTTATCTACTTCTTTTCTTATTTTCTTAGGCCAGAAACTCAATCAATTTTTATCATATTTTATTTTTGGATTAATATCTTCTGCGTGTCTCTATCTTGTGGGTTTTAGTTATGGGATAAGTAATATATATATAATATTTGCAATAATATCTTTTTCAAAAGTAATTTTTAATACTATGGGTTCAACAATTGTTCAATCAAATGTNANGGAGGAATATAGAGGGAGAATGATGAGCATAAATCAATTAAGTTGGGGGTCAGCTGCTATTGGTTCATTATTACTAGGATCTATTGCTGAAAAAATTTCTATCTCTTTTGCTTTCACTTTTGTAGGATCTACGAGCTTCATAATTATTTTATTTGGAGCAATAATAATGTATCAAAAAATTAAGAATGCTAAAACCAATTAATTGGTTTTTTATCATTTTTAATTAAGTATTTATTGGTTTGTGAAAAAGGCTTACTACCAAAAAAACCTCTATAGGCAGATAGTGGTGAAGGATGAACAGACTTAATTATTAGATGTTTATTAGCATCTATATGTAATTCTTTTGAATGAGCATGG
>PAOV01000040.1 GCA_002708145.1 Chloroflexota bacterium | reverse complement strand
TGAAATTTCCAAATAAATATTATTGCTTGAGTAAAAACGAATTTGCTATTGGAGATTATAAAATAATTCCTATAAGGTTTGAGGACAGGTTAGATATTTTAAAGTGGAGAAATGAACAAATATATCACCTAAGGCAAGATAAAATATTATCAAAGGAAGTTCAAGATAACTACTTTAGAGAAATTGTTGCTTCTATATTTAGTGAGAAAAAACCAAATCAAATTTTATTTTCATATCTAAAAAAACAAAAATGTATCGGCTATGGAGGATTAGTCCATATTAATTGGACTGATAAAAATGCTGAAATTTCCTTTTTAATGAATTCTGATTTAGAAAAAAAATATTTTCATTTTCATTGGTCTAATTATTTAAAAATGATAGAAAATTTAGCTTTTGATGAACTTAATTTTCATAAAATTTACACATATGCTTATGATTTGAGACCTCAATTGTATGAGGTGCTAATAGATTCGGGATATTTTAGGGATGCTATACTAAAAGATCATAGTTCCATCAACGGAAGTTATTTGGATGTGGTTATACACTCTAAACTAAATAAAAGTATATGAAAATTGGAGTGCTTGCAAGTGGGAATTTAGGACTAGATGTACTTGGGAAAATTAACTCTGATTATGATATTTCATTTGTTTTGACAGACAAAGCATCAAATGATATATTAAAACTTTGCAAAGAAAATAAAATTCCTTTTTTCATTGGGAATCCAAGGAATGGAATTGGGTATAATTTTATCAAGAACATTTGTGTTGATATTATTGTTTCTATAAATTATCTATTTTTAATAGAAAAGGATATTATTCAACATTCCAGACTAATTACTTTTAATATTCACGGTTCATTATTACCAAAATACAGAGGAAGAACTCCTCATGTATGGGCAATAATAAATAACGAAAATGAGACAGGAATTACAGCGCATGTTATTGATGAAAATTGTGACTCGGGTGAAATTATTACTCAAATAAAAATTCCCATAAATGAAAATGATACAGGTAATGATTTACTAAATAAATATAAATCAGAATATTATCATATAGTGAAAAATGTTTTTGATAAAGCAGTATCAGGACAATTGCAATTGAATAAACAAGATGAAAATCTTGCAACTTATTTTGGTGTAAGAAATCCAGATGATGGAGAAATAAATTGGAATTGGCAAAGAGAAAGAATCCAAAATTGGGTAAGAGCGCAATCATTCCCATACCCTGGTGCTTTTACTTATTACAATGGTTTTAAAATTACTATTGATGAGGTTGTTAAATCACCTTTGGGTTTTAGTTGTAATGAAGTTAATGGAAATATTTTAGAGGTTATACCCAACATTGTTGTAAAAACACAAAATGGTGCTCTTGAAATTAAAAAGTACAGGGAGAAAGTTAAATTTGCAATAGGTGAAAAATTAGGAAATTATGAAAAATAAAGTATTTATAATAGCTGAATTATCAGCAAACCATAATGGTGATATTAATATTGCTCTAGAATCTATAAGAGCTGCTAAAAGAACTGGTGCTGATGCTGTAAAGATACAAACCTATACTCCTGACACATTAACAATCAATTGTAAAAACAACTATTTTAAAATTAATCACGGAACTGCTTGGGATGGTGAATACTTGTATGATCTGTACAAAAGAGCATATACCCCATGGGAATGGCATGAAAAAATATTTAAGGTAGCTAACGAAGAAGGTATTATTTGTTTTTCATCACCATTTGATAATACAGCGATTGATTTACTAGAAAAATTTAATGCTCCAATATATAAAATTGCTTCTTTTGAAATTCAAGATATTCCATTAATTTCATATGCTGCTAGTAAACAAAAACCAATGATATTATCAACTGGTATAGCTGAAATTCAAGATATTGAGTTAGCTATAGAAACATGTAAAAAAGCAGGTAATCATGATATAACTATTTTAAAATGCACCTCTGCATACCCAGCAGATCCTAAGGATGCAAATCTTTTAACCATTCCTGATATAAAAACAAGATTTGGAGTCAAAGTAGGTTTGTCAGATCATACTATGGGTTTTTTAGCACCAGTTGTTGCAACTACTCTTGGAGCAACGGTAATTGAGAAACATTTTATTTTAGATAAAAAAATAGGAGGACCAGATGCACATTTTTCTTTAGACGAAAAAGAGTTTACAGAAATGGTTAAATCTGTAAGAATTGCAGAAATGATGATGGGAGAGATAGATTACGAAATGGACGAAAAAAAGATAAAGAGCAGACAGTTTTCTAGATCTTTATTTATAGTAAATGATGTAAAAGAGGGCGAGAAAATCACTGAAGAAAATATTAGAAGTATTCGTCCAGGATTCGGTTTACACCCTAAGTTTTTAAAAGATATTATTGGAAAAGTATTTATTGATGACTTTGCAAGAGGCACACCCATGTCGAATAAATATATTAAAAAAGGAAAAAGATAATTAATATGACAAAATTTTTTAATACTCACATAAAAAAAATATACTATGCTTGATATTTCAAGAAAACTCTACAAAATTCTTGATTATCGTGAACGAAAAAGTGCCTTTATACTTTTCATGTTGATGCTCTTTACAGGCCTTATGGGGATGGCTGGAGTTGCTTCAATTCTCCCTTTTTTAGAGGTATTGGCTAACCCTGATACTATTAAGTCCAAGGAATATCTATCTTGGGCGTATCACGCTTTTGGGTTTCAGAGTAACTATTCTTTTTCGATTTTTTTGGGGTGCATCACTTTTGTGGTGGTAGTTTTTGGAATTGCACTGCAGGCTCTAACTCAATACAGTACAATACGTTATACTTTTATGCGAGGATATGACTGGAGTTCACGTCTCATGGAAACCTATTTCTCCCGTCCCTACTACTGGTTTTTAAATCGACATAGTTCAGATCTTGGAAAATCAATTTTATCGGAAGTAGAACAAGTGATTCACTATACATTACTTCCTTTTCTTCAATTTTTAAGTGGCGCACTTCAGTCATTCTTTCTGGTTGTGCTTCTGATTATCGTTAATCCACTAGTCGCAATTCTTTCTTTTGTGATTCTTGGCTCAACCTATGGAATGGTTTATTGGAGGTTGAGACAATATTTAGAAAATATAGGAAAAAGACGAATCAGGGAGAATCAACTGCGGTTCGAGATTTCTCAAGAAGCTTTTGGTGGAATCAAGGAGGTGAAAGCAGCAGGTTTAGAATCTGGTTATATTTCAAGTTTTCGAAAAGCGGCCTTACGTTATGCCAAGTATAAGTCGTACGTTGGTATTATCAGTATTATTCCCGGATTTTCAATTCAGGTTATAGCTTTTGGTGGCATATTGTTCGTATTAATGTATCTTCTTATCTCCCAGGAAGGAAATCTATTAGAAGTTATACCAGTTATGGGGATGTTTGCTTTTTGCGCCTTACGTTTATTACCTACCCTAAGCTTGCTTTACCAGTCACTTACAAAAATGAAATCCGGAAAGCCTGCTTTGGATCTATTTTATCAGGATTTATTCGAAGTTGTCCCTGAGGCTGCTGGTTTAAATACAACCAAAACACAATCAGATATTTTTCCTATAAAGTTTTCAAATCATATTGAGTTGAAGAAGGTCGTATACTCGTATCCGAAAGCTCAAAGATCTGCCTTAAAAAATATTAATCTAAAGATCAAAGCCAATACCACCGTCGGCTTTGCAGGATCAACTGGTGCAGGAAAAACTACAGCCGTAGATATAATTCTCGGCTTACTTCTTCCACAAAAAGGGGAGCTTATTGTTGATGGTAAGTCTATTAAATCCGATAATCTTATTTCCTGGCAGCGGGCGATTGGTTATGTGCCTCAGTTTATTTTTCTGGCTGATGATACAGTTACGGCTAATATTGCTTTTGGCATCCCGACTAATCAAGTGAATCATGAGGCAGTGATCCGAGCTGCTAAAATTGCCGAACTACATGAATTTATAAAAAGTGATCTTAAAGATGGTTATGATACTACTGTGGGAGAGCGGGGAGTGAGGTTGTCAGGTGGACAGCGTCAGCGGATAGGTATTGCCAGAGCAATGTACCATAACCCTTATATTTTGATTATGGATGAGGCCACTTCTTCCTTGGACAATTTGACTGAGCGGGCTGTTATGAGTGCAATAAAGAAACTAAGCAACGAGAAGACCATCATTATGATAGCTCATCGCTTGAGCACTATGAAAAATTGTGATACCATCTTTTTGTTTGAAAAAGGAAAATTGATAAACCAAGGAAACTATGAAGAACTCCTAAGTACTAGTACTTTTTTTAAAAAAATGGTTGAAGCCAATGATAAGCTAAATTGAAGTTTTAAAGTAATAAAATAGATAATAAAGAATAAAATCTGATTATACTTTTGTGAAAAATATATCAAGTCAAATAAACTAAATAATCGGGATGTTACTAATGGAGTAGTTCCTGGCTTTATATATTAAAAATTTAAAACTCAAATATAAACAGCAATATGAATAAAAAATCTGTAAAAAATACTATTTATTTTTTATGTTCTCCAAGTTTAGGTCTTTTGGATAATTGGTTGCCTGTAATTTGGAATTTAAAACATAAGCGGAATGATTTAAAATTCATTATAATTTTTCCTAAACCAAATATTATTAGACAGATTAGTTTATCAAATATCTTGATCATTTTGGGCTCGAAAATTTTTGATAATATCGTACTCAAAACCGAGGGAGGATCTTGGGTTATTGCCGATTCTTTTTTAAATGCAATAGAGAATAATAAAAAATCAATATTTGAAAGGATTTTAATTAAGATCATTTTAAAATTGAAAAAAATGAAAATTACCAAAATTGCCGGGAATATAATTCATTTTTTATATACACAATATAGTGGTTATATAAACCGTAAATTTCAATTTAGCTGGCAATTTGTTAAGGAAAATGGTTTGTGTATACTTTATGACATCTACGATGAATCAAAGCCCTTTAATTTAGAATTGATGAAGAATTTTAAAGATCTTCCTAAATTTTCTATTCAACATGGAATTAATATAAATGATGGAGGTATTATAAATATAACTAAAAAACTATTTAGTAAAAATTTAAGAAAAGATGTAAAAGCATATTTATTTTCTTCAATGGAGGTTCCAATATATAAGCATAAATATGCTATTGATAATTCTTCAATGCAAATTATTGGTATTCCTAGGCACAACCTTGACTGGATGGAATTTATAAGATCAAATATTCCCAAAGAAAATAATGAAATTAATTTGCAGGACAGTGGTTCGATTTTTATAATCTCAAGGCCTGGCGGCACGAATTATTTTCCTTATGAACGTAAAAAGAAAGCTCTGGAAGATATTAAAAGGTTAGCCTGGAAAGATTTGAAAAAAAATATTGTAATTAAATTACATCCAAAAGAAAGAAAAGAAGGAATTTACGAAGAGGTGTTTGGCACTGATACATACGGATATAATTGGGTTTATTCTGATAATCATCCATTTGTTTTGGCCGAAGATAGTGATTTTGCAATAAGTTTTTATTCTGGTGTTGTTATAGACATGCTTGCCTTGGGCATACCTACAATTGAATATCTTGACTTAAGAGGAATTCCTGAGTACGATAATGATGAATCTCTTCGAGACAAAATGGATCACCCTGTTTTTAGTTATAGATACTTAAATCTAGTTTTAGGAACAAGTAATTACGAAATGATGAGAGCACATGCAAAGGAAATAATGAATAATCGTGAGAATGTATTGTATAAACTGCAGAAAAAATACAATGAGCTTTTCCCTAAGATTGAAAATATAAATGATAAAATTGCAAAGGATATTCTAGATCTTAGTTACAAAAAAGTATCTAGGAATTAATTTTATTACTTTTTTACTACCAATAGAAAGCATAATTAATAATCTATATAATAAATTCTACTGGAATTAAAGAGAATAAATAAAAAACCCCTAACTATTAATTGTATAATTTGAAAATGAAATCTACAAAAAAAAGGCTTTTTCTACCTATAGAAATAATTGCTCGAGAATTAGATTCCAAATTACTTATTGCATACAAGGCACTTGAAAAGGGCTATTCAGTTGTAGTGGGAACGAAAGGTGGGGTTTATAATAGCGCGCGTTCTTATGGTAAAGGAATTTATTTTTATAAAGATCACTCTCCTTTATCATCACTTATGCTACAAGAGCTTCGTGTTGCTGGTCTGAAAATTTTTACCATGGATGAAGAAGGACTAAGTTGGCCATCTCCAGAAGTGTATAGTTCTATACGAATAGATGATAAGGCGATTCAGGTTAGTGATGCTATTTTTGTCTGGGGACAGAAACAATATGATGTATTAACAAGTGCTGTTCCTGGATACGAAAAAAAAATTCATATAGTTGGAAATCCTAGATTTGATATTCTTCATTTAAAATACCGCCAATTTCTTAGAGATCAATCGAAACATCATTTATCATCCTTAGAAAATGGCTATGTTTTGATAAATAGTATGTTTACACCTGGAAATTGGAATCCTTTATTATACGGGACTCCTTCCTATGCTGAACATATGCGCGATAGAGGATTAATTCATAATGACAAGGATTTTAAATTCTTTACAAAAGTAAGTGAGAATGCTGCACAATTGTTCGATGCTTATGTATCTCTTCTCAAAAGGCTCAGCAAGTTATTTCCAAGTACTAAATTTGTAATTCGACCACATCCTGATGAAAATCATGAAGCATGGAGAAATCATTTTTCTTCAGTTGATAATGTATTTGTTGAATATAGTGGTAATGCTACTTACTGGATTTTGGGTGCAAAAGTGTTAATTTATTCTGGTTGTACAACTGCAATAGAAGCATGGGCAATGAGTAAACCCACCCTTCGTTATCATCCAAACCCTGAAAGTAAATTCGATCCGGATCTTCCCAACCGATTTGGAAAAAATATTAAAACAGAAGAAAAATTAGTCGAAGAGCTAAAAGTCATATTAAGCTCTTCTGAAGATACTAGGTTTGATGTTGATAAAGATTTTGCTGAAAGTTTTATTAAAAATGCATTTTCTGCTGATTCCGCAGATAACATAGTTCGTATTTTAGATTCTTTAGATATTAAGGATGAGTATTGGGAAAATAAGAGTATTTTTTCACTCAGTCAGCTAAAAAAGAAAATCCATCTTTTATTCGGATTTGATATAAAAAAAAGATGGATTAGTAGGTTAATTGGTAGGATTAAGAGAATACTGAAGAAAAAAGATGTTGATAAAGAACTAAAAATTACCAAGGTTAAATCACAAAAATTTCCAGGCCTAACAAAAAATGATATTAAAACTCGGTTGATATCATTGAATAAAATATACGTTGAAAAACTAAGAACAAAGTATGATATAATTAAGATTGCTCCTAATACTTTTAAAATCGATAATCATAACACTTAAAGCTTTCTTAATATCTAAACAATTTTAGATGGAAAAATCCCAATTTTAGAAATATATTTGAATGAAAGAAAAAATTAAAAAATTAGTAAAATCAATACCTTTTTTGTTCAATTTATATGTTAATATATTTTATTATTCGCAATATTTATTACACAGATATTTTATTGCAAGACGTGTAAAGAAATCCTATTTGAATAAGAAAGTTAATTTTATAAAACTCCCTGTAAAAAACAACTCTTTTTTTGGGTATTATAATATTTCGCCTTTTAATAATAACGGCGGATTGCTTTGGTGTGAGACAACCGAAAAGAAAACGAGAGGTAGTAAAGATTCATCTGTAAATATTGTTTATTACAATTCTCTTTCAAATAATAAAAAAGTTGTAGCTAAATCAAAAGCTTGGAATTGGCAGCAAGGATGTATGCTGCAATGGTTTGGAAATTCAGATCATAAAATTATTTATAATAACTATAACGAAAAAAATAACGATTATTATTCAGAAATTTTTGATTTTCAAACGAATAAAAGAAAAAGTCTCTGTAAGCCAATCTATTCCGTTTCCAATGACGGAGCTTTTGCATTAACCTTAAATTTCGACCGTTATACTATGATGCGTCCTTCCTATGGATATTTTAGAAAACAAAATATCGTTTTACCATCTGATGAAAATGATGGAATATGGTTTATTGATATTGAGAAGAATACAAGTAAACTGATAATATCATTAGATAACTTAAAAAAATTCGAACCTGATCCGACAATGGTCAACTCAAAACATAAAGTAAACCATATTGATATTGCCCCGGACGGGAAACGATTTATGTTCTTACATAGATGGATTGGATCACAAGGCAGATTCCACCGTTTAATTACAGCAAATTGTAGGGATGGATCAGACTTATTCTTTCTGACTGGAATTGAATTAGTATCTCACAATTGTTGGATGACAGATTCCAAAAATATTATATCATTCTCTAGGTTAAATGATGGCCGTGACAGATATAATCGCTATACTGATAAAAAAGGATTTGTAGAAACTATTGGTGAAAATGATTTTTTTAGTGATGGTCACCCTTCAGTCTCTACAGATGGTAGATGGATTCTTACAGATGATTATCCAGATAAATCTAAATTTTCCCGTTTATACTTGTATGATTTATTAAATAAAAAAAAACATATTCTCGGTATGTTTCACCAACCTTATAAATATAAAGGTGAAAATAGAATTGACTTACATCCAAAATGGAGTGAGGATGGTAAGTTTGTTTCAATTGATTCAGGGCATAGAGGAAAACGTGAGTTTCACGTTATTAATATTACTAAAATCATAAAAAAATAAAATAATGATAAATCATTTTTTTCAATGCAAGTATTTTTAAATTAATTTCTTATTAAGAATTTATTATATATACATGTTGCGTCTGTTCAAGACTCTAAGTCCGGTGGATTGAATACTACTTTATTACAGGTTTTTTCAATGTGTACTGCCTTTGTTAAAGCTGGATATAAAGTCACTTTAGCAATGCAAAAAAATAGTGGTTTTGAATATAATCTTAAAAAATTTATTGATAATACATTTGAGAGTGGAATCAATTTTGAAATAACGACTTGGAATCAAAAGTCTAAAAATGTATTCTTAAATAGAATACTGGTGAAAAGAAGTATCGTTCAAATTGTTAAACAAAATAATCCAAATATAATATTTTCCAGAGATTCATATATTTTGAATGCTTTGACTAAAATTGATATACCTATTATTTATGAATCACATAACTCTAGATTACATACTGGTAAAAATATACTGAATAATTTTTTAGAGAAAAGATTATTACGCGCTGTGCATTCACCAAATATTAAATGTTTATTCTCAATTAGTGAAGCCCTATCAAAACACTGGGAACAAAAGGGTGTACCGAAAGATAAACTTTTTGCATGGCACGATGGATTTGACGCTTCTCTTTTTGAAAAACATATTGATAAAAATATTGCAAAATCAAAATTAAACCTTCCTATTAATAAAACAATTGTGACATATACGGGTGGATTGTATTTGAATAGAGATATTGAAAACATTATTTATTTAGCAAGAGAATTTCCAGATTTGATGTTTTTAGTGATAGGAGGTCCTGAAAAGCATCGACAGTATTTTAAAAAGATATCTCAAGAGGAAGCTGTTTTTAATATCAATTTCATAGGTTTTGTTGAGCATAATTTGATTCCTAATTATTTATACGCCTCTGATATTTTATTGGGCTTGTGGTCTTCAAAAGTTCCAACAATAAATTATTGTTCTCCATTGAAAATTTTTGAATATATGGCTGCTGGCAGGACAATAGTGGCGCATGGTTTTCCTACAATTAGAGAAGTGCTTGAAAATGAAAAGGATTCAATATTATGCGAGCCTGATAATTATGATTCACTTAAATTATCATTAATGAAGTCATTAGTTGAGAAAGACACTAATAAATATGGAAAAATAGCAAGAAAAAAGGCGTTCAAATTATATTCCTGGGATAATAGAGTCATAAAACTACTTGAGTTTATGCAAAATCAATAAATGATATATTATATCAATTATCTTAACAAAAAATAAGATCTTTATATTAGTTAATAACAAATTATGACACCATTAAATGTTGCACTTTACTTTACATTTGTTTTCTTGGGAATGTTATATACATTTAATAAAGTTGGTATAACTCGATTAAGTATTTTATTTATTCTTGTTTTCTGGGAGGGGCTTTTTGACTATTTTAATAGTATTCTTGGCATGGGAATATTTAATGGCTACCAAATAGGAACTGTCGCTTATGCTGTTTACTTATTATTGAATAATAAAGTTATTATAAACAAAAATAAGACTGACCTAGCAATTAATATTGTTTTTCTTTTATTTTCCATATCATATTGGATTTCCTTTTTTATTAATGGAGGGGAAATATTAACAATACTAAGTCAATATTTGTTTAAATTTTCATTTTTATGGATTGCTTATCACTATTTAAAAGATATTGCTTATAACATACCAAAAAGAGAATATGTAAAGAATGTATTTATTTATATAATGTTTGTTCAGATTGCTGTGGCTATATTTAAAATATTTCTAATGTGATTTGATTTTGAAGGATTAGTTGGAACAATGAGTTATGGAGGAGGTGGTCCTGCTGTTGTCATACCAATTGTGGCAATGATTTTTTATTGGTTGATAAAGAACGGCAGATTTAGAAAAAAAGATTGGATTATTATCACTTTGATATTAATCATTGCTATTGCAAGCGGTAAACGACAGCCGATTATTATTTATCCAGCCATATTGTTTGCCTTATTCGTTTTTGTCTCCAAATCTATTAGACTTCATATTTTGACTTTGATGAAATATTCACTTGTAGCTTTCCTAGTTTTCTATTTTGGTGTTAGAATGACTTCGACTATGACACCAGAAAAAAAGATATGGGGGAGTTTTGATATTTCATATATTAGCAAATATGTCTCAGATTATTATTTTGGTAATAACGAGAAAAAAATAAATATAAAAAACGAAAATTATGGTTCAGGAAGAGGAACAGGTTTTTTATTGTATTTTAATCCGGATATGCTCACTCTCTACAGTAAAAAAGAACTTCTTTTTGGTAAAGGAGTATATGAAGTAGCTATTGCAAAGTATGGGCGTTTTACAGCTACATCGCGTTCAGACTATGGAATAAAGCATAAAGGCTTGATAGGAGAAGCTGGAGCCATAATATATACACTAGGCTATTTGGGGACAATATTCATTGTCTTATTTGCGATAAACATAATTTTTTCAATAAAAAACAAAAGATTAGCATGGCTTATTTTTTTTTATTTTTTATGGGATTTTTTGTTCTATTATAATCAGATGTTGTTCTTCAATTCTTCAGCATTAATTATTTTAAGTATAATCTTTTGCTACAATAGCCATAAAAATGAAAAAATAAAATATTTTAAAACGGTCTTTGAAAACAATAAAAAGAAACAAAAATCTCTAATAGTATCATAATTTGAAAATTTTATTTTTTGATCATCAGAAATAAACATTTAAAATATATTTAGACTATAAGTTGTACTTTGAAAGCTTACGCAAATTTGTAAAATTTTTTTTATGAAAAAATACGCATTTATTGGTGATATTAGTTTTAACAATCGATTTGAAAAGATATATTCTGAAGGTGAAAATCCTTTTAAAGGAATAAACTCTATATTAAATAAGGCAGATGTTGTAGGAAATCTCGAATGTTTTGCTCGAGGTGATACAGGTGTAAATGAGTTGAAGAATCCTAGGCTTGACACCTCCGAAGAAACACTTAATTTATTAGCTGATATTAATATTAAAATTGCTTGCTTGGCAAATAATCATGCCTTCGATAATCTTGATTCTGGATTTAAAAAAACAAAATTAATCTTAGGAAAACATAAAATAAAGTCAATTGGTGCATCAATGGATAACAATTATTCTATTCCTCTTATAGTTGGAGAACAAGATGATATTAAAATTGCATTTTTAAATTATGTTAACTACGATACAAATCCATCAATACCTCCGAATACTAAAATAAAAGTTAATTTTTTTTGTAAAAACACTTTGTTAAGTAAAATAAAAGAATTGAGGGATCGAGTAAATCATGTTGTTGTATTATTACACTGGGGCGGCAGAGTTGAAAATGGTTTTTATCCAGATTGGCATCAACCAAAAATAGCTAGAGAACTGATAAATGCTGGAGCCGATTTAATTATTGGTCATCATAGCCATACTTTTCAACCATTCGAAAGATATAAGGGGAAATATATTTTCTACAGCTTGGGAAATTTTTGTTTTGACGATATTTATATGAATTATAAATTGTACTCCAAGTTAAGTCCCAGACAAAAAGAATCAGCGATAATAAATATCGATTTTTACAAAGACAGTTACAAAGTAGAAATCACTCCTATTCGAAATCGCGGTGGTAATATTATTATTGATAAGAGTCTTTATGTAAAATATAAGTGTAGAAACATTCTCTTCCATATTATAAAAAAATTTCATTTTGTTTGGAAGATATATTATATAAAATTAAAAAAAATAAATCCAATTTTTAACTACTTTTTTATT
>PAOV01000039.1 GCA_002708145.1 Chloroflexota bacterium | reverse complement strand
AATATTAAATACTGATGAAACATCAGCAATATTTTTTGATTGTTTAGTGTTAATTTTAGAAAAATTTATTTTTTCTTTACTGATAATTTCAATATCATAAGTATTTATTTCAAATATATTATTATGATTTAATAAATAATTAAAAAGTTTTTTTTGCAGATTGCTAGCATAATAAATATCAATAAAGATAATTTTCCCTAATGATGACATTTCTATTTTGTTTTCAGAAAAAAGATGATAAAGTTCATTAGAAATTTCATCCTCATCCAAATATTTTGAAGCTTCTTTTTTATAACTTTTATATGCATATAAAACTTGAGAAAAAAAATTATTCGAGTTTTTTATTAATTTATCTACTGATTCTAAATCCATCCTTTGTAATTCAAAAAACAAATAATAAAATTCTGAAATATTTTCATAGTTATTTGTATCAATAGAAGATTTAAGATACTTAGAATTACTTATTGATCTATAAATTAAATCTTTAGATATTGTTTGATTAATAAATTTTTTACTTATTTTTTTATGCTTAGAATAAATATCGTATAAAAAATTCTTATAACTAACTAAGTTCACATTAAATAAACCCATTGATGACAAGTATCTACGCAAATAAAAATTAGAAATATTAGTAGGAGTAACTATAGAAATAGCTTCCGTATAATCGCTAGATCTTATCTCATTAATTATATTTTTCAATAATCCTATGTGTTTATCTGTAATAACCTGAGACATATACAAATATTATCATGTTTTTTGAGAATTTATAATTTAAATTTTAAAAAAAATGTTATTATAAAATACAATGAACCATTNTATAAATAATATTANTTTATACCCACCATATCCAGAAGATAACAAAATGATAATATTTGGAATGGGTTGTTTTTGGGGTGCAGAAAGATTATTTTGGGAAATTGAAGGTGTATATGTCACTTTAGTTGGTTATTCTGGTGGTTCTAAAGAAAATCCATCTTACGCAGAGGTATGCTCTGGAATTACTAATCATGCTGAGGTTGTATTAGTGGTATATAACCCTAAAATCATAAGCCTAGAAGATCTACTGAAAGTTTTTTGGGAAAATCATGACCCAACACAATATATGAGGCAAGGAAATGATATTGGCAGTCAATATCGAAGTATTATTTATACATATAATAATGAAGAATATGATCTTTGCAATAAAAGTAAATCTAAATATCAAAACATACTAAGCAAAGTTGGTTATGGTGAAATCAAGACAGAAATAGAACACCACAAAAATTTTTATATAGCAGAAGAATATCATCAACAATATCTTGCAAAAATACCAAACGGTTACTGTAATCATGGCTTTTGTCAAGCAGAATATAAAAAGTAAATTGATTTCATGGGAAAAAATATAAATAGCATATTACCAAACCTAATTATGGGGCTACATCCTTTTGATGGGGTTTCTTATAAAAATGAAAAAATTGATAAAAAAAATTTAGATTTATTCCAAACCACTTCTTCAGTTTCAAAAGTATATGAATATGTTATAAAAAAATATAATCTCTCAATGGCCCAAATTGATCATATGAATCCTGTATTAAATAGACAACATATTCAAGCTTTACAAGAAGCAGAAAAAAAAACTAAGAAGATAATCAACCTATTAGCATACTTACTAATACCAATTAAATATGAAAATAAAATAATATCCTATAGCAAAAGAAGCCATGCAACTCTTTATGATGCAGATATTAATCATATAGGTTATGAAAAATATACGAATAAAATATATAAAGATGAAATATTAAAATATAATTTGGATGGTGATTATAATAATCTAATAACGAATGAAAATACTAAACCATACTCTCAAAAAGAATCTGAAAAGTTTACTATAGATTACAATCTACTTGAACAATATATAGGATTTTTTGCTGGTTGTGACATATTAATTGCTGACCCTGGAGCAGAAATAGATTTATTAGCAATTACTGGAAGATTCGATCTTATAAAAGAATATATTAATTTCTTAAGAAAAAAATTCAAAATAGTAATTACAAGTGTTCATCATGCAGGTATAACTATCCCTCTATTAGAAGAAAATAATATAGATGTGGATGGATATCTTACTCCTACAAATAAGTTAGGAATGATGATGTTCCCAAACAAAGAAACAGCTGAGTTTGCAGTTCGGAATACAAACAAAACTATTATAGGTATGAAACCGCTTGCAGGTGGACGATTTCTAGGAGAGCAAGCATTTGAATATGTTTTTGANAAACTAAAAATTAATTCATGTATGTTTGGAATGGGAACAATAGAACAAACAGACAGTACTATAAAATCAGCTTTAAACGTGATAAAGTAATATCATTTTTTTACACCATCACCTGACTTAAAAGCTGATTTCAATAATATTGGAGCAATGATTGTAGTTATAACAGTCATAACTATTGATGCACCAAAAATTGTCTGATCAATTATTCCAGCTGAAAGACCTATTCCAGCGATAATTAATGCAACTTCACCTCTTGGTAACATGCCTAAAGCAATTCTGTAAGATCCTTTCT
This sequence comes from Chloroflexota bacterium, assembly GCA_002708145.1. Classification (GTDB taxonomy): domain Bacteria; phylum Chloroflexota; class Dehalococcoidia; order Lucifugimonadales; family Lucifugimonadaceae. Next base: position 12,265 of record PAOV01000039.1, on the reverse strand, counting down.
TTGTAAAACCTACAAATAAGGCAGGAAATCCGGATCCAAACATCTTACTAAAAATTGCAAAAATGGTTAAGATAACTGTAAAAATAATTGCCGATGATAAGGAAACGTTCGGATCACTACCAAATGCTGAAAAATCAACTTGCATTCCTATAACTACAAAAAATATTGGAACAAGAAAATCATTTATTGATTTCATAGGTTTTTCTACATGGTGCATCAAATCTGTGTCTGACAAAGCTAAGCCCATAGTATATGCTCCTATAATCATAGCTAAACCAAAATAAATTTCAGCAACAGCTGCAGCAAGTAATGCCAAAGCTAAAACTATAGCTATAGTGGCACCTTGTACATTAAACCACATAATAACCCTAGATATATATTTTGCCAAGAGTGATCCAAAAAACATTAGTCCTAACCAAAATCCAAGAGCTTTAAAGAGTATAGTTATTATTGAACCAAGAGTAACATTACCGTCTGCTGATATACCTACTACAACTGCTAATATAACTATTCCTAAAACATCATCAACTACAGCTGCCGCTAAAACTGTTACTCCTTCAGGTGATGAAAGTTTTCCCATATCAGTTAGTACTCTAGCAGATATTCCTACAGACGTAGCTGTCATAATTGCACCAACAAAAAGAGCAGGAATCAAATCATTTATAGAATCAAAGGAAGCAAAATCAAGAAAAATAGTTGCAAAGAATCCTAATAGAAAAGGAAGTAATACACCTCCTANTGCAACAGCAGATGCTGGTCTAATATATTGAAAGAATTTTTTACGATCAGTCTCTAATCCAACTTCGAATAACAGGATTACTGCAGCCATTTGTGCTATAAAAAATAATTGAGGCTCTACTGGAAGTACTGAATGGCCATCATCAAAAATCTCAAAAATTGGTTTAGAACCAAACCAATGAACTCCACCCAAGAGGTAGGGTGAAATTAAGATACCCGAAATTAATTCACCTAAAACAGGAGGAATTTTTAAATATCTTTCAGAAATTTCACCCGCTATTTTAGCTACAAATAAAATTATAGCTAGTAAGAAAATAATATGTGCTACAATCTCCAATGGGCTTTCATGTGACATTTTATAAAATCCTTCTTATATATTTAAAATCTTTTTAGGCTTTAATTCTAAATGTTTTTTTGAAAAAGTTAATAATCCAATCATTGTATTTTCTTTTGAAAATACAATGATTTCTTCATTTTCATTCCATAACGTAAATTGAGGCATATCATGCACTATGATTTTTTGACCTGTACGAATTTGCTTTTCTTGATGGAGATTTACATGAATATGTCTTAGATGGCTTAGAGTATAATCTATTGGTATTATATATTTCATAACCTCATTAGTATTAACATAATAAATTAATTCGTCAATCTTTATAGAATCTTTTATTTGAAATACTCCTGCTCTCGTTCTTTGAAGATTAACTAAATGTGCAAATGTACCTAATCTTTTACCAATATCGTTTGCAAAACTTCTTACATAGAAACCATGTGAAGAATTAATTTCAACTGTCATCAGAGGAGGATCATACTCAATCAATTGAATTTTATTAATACTAACATTACGAGGTTTTCTCTCTACAATAATCCCTTCTCTAGCTAACTTATACAATGGTTTACCTTTATGCTTTAGGGCTGAATACATAGGAGGAATTTGAATGATTTCACCTTTAAATTCATCAAGAGTTTTAAGTATATAAGTTTTATCTATAAATGAATATTCATTCTTATTAGTAATACTTCCTTCAGAGTCATATGTGTCAGTTGCTTCACCTAGCTTAATAGTTGCTCTATAGGTTTTAGTACCAAGCAATATATATTCCGAAAACCTTGTGGCAGAGTTTATACAAATAGGCAAAACACCTGTAGCAAGAGGATCAAGGGTTCCTCCATGTCCAATTTTTTTAACCCCTAATAGACCTTTTAATTTTCTAACTACATCATTTGATGTCCAATCAATTGATTTATCAATATTAATATAACCACTTATATTATTTATATTACTCAATTTACTAATTAGAGAAAGATGATTTATTTTTATCTTGAGAGATTACGTTGTCAATTAGTTCATTCATTTCTGAGGAATAAATCAAATCATTATCAAGAAAAAAATTCAACTTAGGTATTTTTCTTATTTTAATTTTTTTTGATAATAATATTCTCAATCTATTTGATGCTGAATATAATGCTTCCATACTTGAAATCCTCTCACTTTCATCACCAAAGATAGAAACATATATCTTAGCATTAGAAAGATCCGGGCTAGTATCTACATTAGTAATAGAGGCCATTATAGATAAACGAGGATCATTAATATCCTCTGAAATTAGAGTCCCTAATTCCTTTCTAATTGTAAAATTAATTCTTTCAATACGTTTGGACATATTATTTATTAGATTCTAATTTTTATTTATTCTCTCTGATTTCATAAGCTTCTAGAACATCACCAACTACATAATCATGAAAGCCATCAATCATTATTCCACCTTCAAAATTATTAGCAAGCTCGTTTACATTTTCTTTAAGATGTTTCATAGATGTTATGGCGCCATCAAAAATTTCTTCTCCAGATCTTAGTACTTTCATTCGGCCTGAACGCTTCATTAATCCATCTGTAACTCTAACACCAGCAATTTTTTCACGTTTACCACGTGTAAAGATTTCTAAAATATTAGCATGGCCCAATACAAAAGAAATTTTCTCAGGTTCCAACAAGTTTTTGGCGGCAGTAGCAACATCGTCAATTAGATTATAAATTATGTCATATGTTCTGATAGTAACGTTTTCTAAAGCACCCTTTTTTCTAGCTCCAGATTCTACATTTGTTTCAAAACCTAAAATTACTGCATTTGAGGCAGAAGCCAGTAAAATATCTGATTCAGTAATTGCCCCTGATGAGCAATGTATAATTTTTATTTCTACATCCTCAATAAAAATTTGTTCCACAGCTCTACTTACAGCATCAATAGAACCACTATTCCCCGTTTTAATTATTATAGATAATTCATGTTGACCAGACTGTTTCACGCGCCGCATAACTTCATCCATTGTCGTTGCAGATTTATTTATTTTTTTTTGCGATAATAATCTTTCTCTGGTTTGAAGAAGTTCTTTCGCATCTTTTTCTGTTTCTAATACATCAAATTGGTCACCAGAATTTGGAAGGCCATTTAAGCCTAAAATTTCTATAGGAGTAGATGGATGAGCTATATTAACATTGTTACCAAAACCATCTACCATAGACTTAATTTTACCTCGCAGATTTCCAGCAACGATAATATCACCATTTTTTACAGAGCCTGACCTGACCAAAATTGTGGCTACAGAACCTTTTTTTCTATCCATTTTTGATTCAATAACTACCCCTATTCCTAATCTATTTGGATTAGCTTTTAGCTCTTGAATTTCTGCAAGTAATAGTATGTTTTCCAGTAAGTCATCAACCCCCTCACCTTTTAATGCTGAAATTGGCACAGCAATTGTATCCCCTCCATATGATTCAACTATTACCTCATTTTCAGCAAGTTGAGCATATACCTTGTCTACATCTGAAGTCTGTAAATCTATTTTATTCATTGCTACTATTATGGGAACATCTGCAGCTCTAGCATGATCTATTGCTTCTATAGTTTGAGGCATAACTCCATCATCAGCTGCTACAACAATTATTGCAATATCTGTAACCTGTGCTCCATTTGCTCGCATCTGTGTAAAAGCTGCATGACCTGGAGTATCTATAAATGTGATTTTACTTTGATTTTTTTCAACCTGATATGCCCCAATACCTTGAGTAATACCGCCTGCCTCTGAATCAACCACTTTTGTTCCTCTTATAAAGTCAAGAAGAGTAGTTTTGCCATGGTCAACATGACCTAAAATTGTAACAATCGGAGGTCTAGATTCTGAATTCTCATCTGATAAATTGGAATCAACTCCTGTTTTCTTTGCAGCTAAACTATCCTCTTTTTCCTTTGGCTTTAATACACCAATCTCAAAGGATGCGGCTACTTTGGCTGCAATATCAAATTCAACTATCTCATTAACCGTTGCCATAACTCCCAATCTCATTAGAGATTTGATTACCTCAACATTAGAAACTTCTAAAATATTAGATAAATCTCCTACACTAACATTTGCTGGTAATTCAACTGGCGATTTAGCTTCATTATTATTTATAGTTTGATTTGAATCTTGTACCATATTAATTCTTTAAACTGCAATTTTTCCTAATTCTATCAAATATGATTATGAAAAAGTTTTGAGATTAATATATATACAATAGTTATTAAAGATTTATGAATTTATTTTCTTCGTTTACTTTTTGCACTACTACCACCTCTTTTTCCACCTTTTCTTCCTTCATCTTTTTCATAAAAACCCGAAATATCTTCGGCAAAGCGAATACCAGTATTTTCTTCTTTCTTCTTTGATGTACCAAACAATGAATCATCTACTTGCCATAATTCGTCAGAAGAGACATCAAGCATCTCATTTTCTTTTGAATCTTTTTCTAGTTTCTCTTGTTTTTCAAGTTCTGCAAGCTCTCTTTCGAGTGCTATTAGTTCATCTTGAGCACTTTTTTCTGTCTCTTGTGAAAGAATTTCATCTTTATTATCTTTTTCAATCAAATTATCTGTGTTATCGACAGAAATAGATTTTTCCTCTAATTCTTCTAACTCAGAATTTTGTGTTATTTCTGAAGTTTTTTCCTCATTAACCTCAACAATAGGTTTAGGAGTTTCAACTTCAACATCGCTAACTCCCTGAATATCAACTTTCCAATTTGTCAATCTTGAGGAAAGTCTGGCATTTTGTCCATCCTTACCTATAGCTAGAGATAGTTGTTTGTCAGGAACAATTACTAATGCAGTCTCTTCTTCTTTATCAATATCCACTCTATCAACTACAGCAGGACTAAGAGAATTCGAAATAAACTTAATTGGATCTTCATTCCACTCAACAACATCGATTTTCTCTCCTAGTAATTCATTAACAACATTTTGAATTCTAATACCTCTTAAACCAACACAAGCTCCCACAGCATCTATACCCTCCTGATTGGAAAGTACAGCAACTTTTGATCTTGCTCCTGGCTCTCTAGCAATAGCCTTAATTTCTATGACCCCATTATAAATCTCGGGTACTTCAATTTCAAATAATTTTCTTAAGAGGTCAGGATGTGTCCTAGAAACAACTATTTCTGGGCCTCTAATTGTCCTTGCAACTTGTACAACATAAAATTTTAATTGCTGAGAAGGTCTATATCTTTCAAAAGATGATTGTTCTGATGGAGGCATAATTGCTTCAGTGTTACCAATATCTACTGTAATCCATCTTGACTCAACACGTTGTATAGTACCTGTAAGAATATCTCCTTCTTTATCGATATATTCTTCAAAAACTATATCTCTTTCAGAATCTCTTAATTTTTGCATAAGTACTTGTTTTGCAGTTTGAGAAGCAATTCTTCCAGGATTAAATTCCAGCTGGCCAGTTTCAATAATATCTCCAATTTTATAATCTTGGTTGATTTCTTGTGCCTGATCAAGGGTTAAGTGCATACCTTCATCTTCTACCTCTTCAACGACATGCTGAACAGTCTTTACAACTGTATCTCCTGTAACTGCATCCATATTTACTATTACATCATTTCCATTAGATAGCGGATCTCGTTTGTATGCTGCGGCCAATGCAGTTTCAACTGCACGTAAAACAACCGGTTTTGGTAGATTTCTTTCTGCTGCTAATTGATTTACAGCTAATAATAAATCACTCTTCAAAAATAAACTCCATTTGTTTCCTAAAAAAGAAAAAGCGGGCATAGCCCACTTCTCTCACAAAATAATATTATAAATAATATTGTATCATTTTTTATTTTGAAAGTCCTACGTATATTTCTATGTATTTATTGAATTAAATTATTTATAAAGTCTACTAATTTAGACTCAGAAATATAACTACTATTTGAATCATTACGTGACTTTATCTCAATATTAGTTTCTTGGAAATTTTTCTTACTAATAATTATTCTTATAGGAAACCCAACTAAATCCGAATCCTTGAATTTTACACCAGGTGGCAAATCTCTATTATCAAAAAGTACGTCTATATGATTTTTTGATAATAAATCATAAATTTTTTCACATTTATCATTTACTTTTTTTTCTTCAAGATTAATTCCAATTAAATTTACTGTAAAAGGTGAAATTGATGCTGGGAGATTTATTCCATTTTCATCATGATTAGCTTCTATTGCAGCAGCAAGTAATCTACCAATACCAATTCCATAACATCCCATCAATATAGGTCTAGTTTCACCAGTTTTATCTGTGAAATCAGCCCCCATAATTTCAGAATAAGTATATCCTAACTTAAAAATATGTCCAACTTCTATACCTTTTTTTGCGATTAGTTTGCCTGAATTATTAGGAGATAGAAATCCTTCTTTAGCCTCAGCAATATCACCAACTATTTCTGATCTAAAATCTCTTGGATAATTAACATTTTTAAAATGAAAATGTTCCTTATTTGCTCCTGCTGTATAATTAGAACCAATTTCTATAGAATCATCTATAACACTTTTTATACTGGTTCTGTCAATTGGAGATGCATATCCAGGAATAAATCCAGCGTTGATTACTTCTTCAGATGAAGCTATTCTTAAATCCTTAGATCCTAAAATATTTCTTAGTTTTGTTTCATTAACATCGTAGTCAGCTCGTATAACTGCAATAATAATTTCGCCATCTGAATTATAAATAACCGATTTTGCTATTTTATTTTTTGGTATTTTACAAAAATCAGATAATTTTTCTATGGTATTTATATTTTTAGTTTCAATAATTTCTTTATCTAATATTTTATCCTCAGAATAATCAGTTTTTATAAACTCTGCTTTTTCTAAATTAGCTGCATAACTTTCATCAGGTGAGATTAATATAGTATCATCACCACTATCTGCAATTAACACAAATTCTTTTGATTCTTTTCCGCCAATACCTCCAGAATCAGCATCAACAATTACCATTTCTAATCCACATTTAGAGAATATTCTTTTGTAGGTCTTTAGCATAGTTTCGAAACTTTTATCTAAGCCTTTTTCATCCACATCAAAAGAATAGGCATCTTTCATTTCAAACTCTCTGACTCTCAACAACCCTCCTCTAGGCCTCGTTTCATCACGAAATTTGGTCTGAATTTGATATATTGTTACAGGCAGATCTCTATAACTTGAAACGAATGATCTAATCATAGCTGTAGCAGTTTCTTCATGAGTTGGCGCAATAACTAAAGTACGTTCTCTTTTATCCTTAAAATTTGCTAGTGGAGGAAAAAAGGTTTCAGCTCTTCCAGATTCTTCCCATAATTCTTTTGGTTGGATTACAGGCATATTAACTTCAGCACAACCTGATAGATTCATTTCATCTCTAATTATTTCTCTAATCTTAAAAATAGATCTATTTCCTATAGGTAACAAGCTAAATATACCAGCTGCAACTTGTTGAACATATCCAGCTCTCAAAAGTAACCTATGGCTGATATTTTCAGCATCTGATGGTATATCACGGAGTGTTTTTAATAGTAGATTAGAAGCTTTCATACAAACTTTATTTCTTTTGACCTCTCTGCGCCCATTCTGAATTTACAAACATATTCAGTCCTGGGTCAGCCATGACTTTCGAGTTAGTTAATTCAGGAGGATTTGAAAGAATAAAATCTTCATCTAACTCTATACCCCAACCAGGCTTATCTGGTACAGGGAAATATCCATCAACAACTTCTGGGTAACCTGATCCCGCTTTTTTTACATGTGGGTCTGCAAAGTCATTAAAATGTTCTAAAATCTTTACATTTCTTAGTGTAAGACATAAATGCAACGCTGCCATAGTAGATACTATACCTCCAACATTATGAGGAGCAACCATTATTGAATATGATTCTGCAGTTGAAGCAATCTTTTTAGTTTCTAAAATACCACCACTTTGAGTAATATCTGGTTGAAGCACATCTACACTTTGAGTGCTCCATAATTCTCTAAATTCTGGTGCACCATACAACCTTTCTCCAGTTGCTATAGGCAAGGATGTATGCTGTCTAACAGATTTTAATGCAGGTATATCCCCTGGTCTAACAGGCTCTTCAATCCAGCCAATATTATATTTTTCAATAAATCTAGCAATTTCTCTTGCTTGTAATGGAGCAAATCTACCATGCATCTCAATCATAATTTGAGCTTGAGTACCAGCAACTGATGCAACAGCCTCTATTAGGTCTAACGACCTATAGAATTCTGGCCTTTCAAGTTCTAAATCTCCATTTCCAAATGGATCAAACTTCATTGCTTTATAGCCTTTATCCAAAACTTTTTCTGCAGCAGTAGCATATTGTTCAGGAGATCTTTCAACTGTATACCATCCATTTGCATAAGCCTGAACTTTGTCTTTTACTTGACCGCCTAAAAGCCTATATACTGGTTGATTACATGATTTTCCAATGATATCCCAAAATGCAAGTTCTACCAAAGCTAGGCCAGTATAAACTACCTCTCCTGGCTTACCAAAATCTTCTAAAGTCATTCTCCTATAAAGAGCTTCTACATCAAAAGGATCATGGCCAATAAAATGCCTCTCGACATCTTTTAGATACTGGGTGACTGTATGAGTTTTACCTAACACCCTAGCCTCTCCAATACCAGTTATACCTTCATCTGTTTCAATAATGCAATAAGTTAAATTTCTCCAAGGTGTTCCTAGTACCAAAGTCTTAAAACTTGTTGTTTTCATAATTCTCCTTTATTCATAAACTTTATATTTTATTCAGAATATATTGACATTTCATCACTTTGCTTTGTAGTGACATCAAGTAGGACACTTTTTCCTTCTTCAAAGTTTACTCTTTTTGCCTCGGCAAGTGATTTACCAATTTCGTTAGGTTCAGTAATTTTTATTCCTACACCTCCTAGACCTTCTGCAATAGCAGCATAATCTCCTGTCATATTTCCTGCATCAAACCCTTCCATAGCTGTAGGCATATGGTGATTATACCCTCCCATGGTTTTATTGTTTAATACTATGGTAGTAATGGGAGCGCCACATCTATTTGCTGTTTCAAGATCAAGACCAGACATACCAAATGCTGCATCACCCATAAAATTAACACAAAATTTGGACGGATCTGCAATTTTTGCACCAATCATTAAAGGTATTCCATATCCTAAATGTGTACTTTTCCCCCAACCAATATAACTATGAGGAACTGTAGCCGTATAAAATGGCATAATTTCGTCTCTTGGATGACCTGCATCATGAGTCATAATTGTATTTTCATGATCAACATTTTTGTTAATTTCATTTATTAATCTATAAGGATTAATAGGGACATCATCAGAATTTAGTAATTTGTCAAAGTCACTTAACCATTCTTCTTTAACACGATTAATTTCGTTCTCAAGAATTGTATTTTTTTCTCTACCATTTTCTCCTAAAATTGACTTTGCCTCATCAATCATCATACATAAAGTTTTTCTTGCATCTCCAATCAAACCTATTTCTGTAGGATATTGCTTGTCTATATCTTCATAATTATTTGTCGAGTGAATAATAGTTTTACCTTTTGGAATGTCTATACCATAATTTGTAACAGTCAAACTTGCCCCAATAGCAAACAAAACATCACTTTCATACAACCACTTAAAAACTCCTTTTGGTGCAGTTCTGTTAGCAGAACCTAAAGATAATGGGTGTCTTTCGTCAAAAGCAGATTTACCTGGCATTGTTGTAATAACTGGAATTTGTAATAACTCAGCTAATTCTTTAAGTTTTCCTGTTGCCGCAGAATACAAAATACCTTGTCCAGCCCAAATTACAGGATTATCAGCATTAATTATTTTCTTAATTGCTATTCTTAAATCTTCTTTTGCAGGTGCAGCTAAATATGACTTAGGAGAATGAAAATTTTCCATACCCAATATTTGACCTTTTTCTTTCTTGACTTCAATTTCACTAAGACTTCTAGGAATTTCCAAAAGCACTGGACCAGGACGGCCGTTTTTTAGAGCAGAGAAAGCTCTCCTCATAAGAGAAGGTAAACGGTGATATGAATTTACAGATGCAGACCATTTTGTTATATTTTTATAATTTTCAGTTGATGTAAAATTAGGATAAACATCTTCTTTTTCGATGGATTGTCCTTCTGGTAAAAATAATATAGGAACTCCATCTGCCCAAGCCTGCGCTATACCACCGAATGCATTTTCAGCACCAGGACCATGTTGACATGCAAAAACACCATATTTACCTTTTTCTGCCATTAACCTAGAATAACCATCAGCTGCCATAATTCCTCCCCTCTCCTGTCTAAAAACTACTGGCCTTACTCCAAACTTCGCACATGATTCAATTAATGGGTTATTAGGGAAACATGCTAACCACTCAACACCTTCACTTTTTAATGTGTAAGCTATAAGATCAAATCCATTGCTTATTTTTTCAATATCATTCATTTTTTTCTCCTAATTTAATTTAAAAATAACAAAAATTGTTAAATCTCGTATTAAAACCTCTAAGATTCTAACTTATAAGTAGTAATAGAATCATTAAGAAATATAATTTATTTTCTATTTATATTAAAAAATAACAATAAAAAAATAATCAATAAATATAAAAAATGAGTTTTTCTTATGATAAATAATGAATTAGATAAAAAATTTGATGATAACGAGCAAGTTGGAACTGCCAACATTAAAGTAGTTGGAGTTGGCGGAGGAGGACAAAATGCTGTTAATAGAATGTATAAAGAACGAGTTGAAGGTGTTCAGTATATTTCTGTAAACACTGACTCCCAAGCTCTAGAAAATTCAGAGATACCACTAAAACTTAGAGTAGGAGATCAAACTGCAAGAGGTTTGGGAGTTGGAGGAGACCCTGCTAAAGGAAGGCAATGTCATGAAGAAGACAGAGAGGAAATTAAATCTGTTCTTGAAGGAGCAGATTTGGTGTTTATTGCAGCTGGAATGGGTGGTGGAACTGGAACCGGTGGAGCGCCAGTTGTAGCAGAAATTTCAAAAGAAATAGGTGCTCTTACAGTAGGAGTTGTAACTAAACCGTTTAATTTTGAAGGTAAAGTTAGAAAAACTAAAGCAATAGAGGGTGTAGAAGCCTTAAAAGAGCAAGTTGACACTCTTATAGTTATTCCTAACGATAGACTTACTGCTGTTTCAGACGCAAATGTAACAATACAAACAGCTTTTAAGATGGCTGATGATGTATTGAGACAAGGTATACAATCTATTGCGGAATTAATACTTTGTCCCGGTGAAATCAATTTAGACTTTGCTGATGTAAAAGCTGTTATGGACGGAGCTGGAGCAGCATGGATGGCAATTGGAAAAGGATCAGGAGAAAATAGAGCTATAGAGGCTGCTGAAGAAGCGCTTCAATCTCCATTGCTAGAAGTTGAAGTAAATGGTGCCAGAGGAGTAATATTCAATGTCACTGGAGGGCCCGATGTAACTATTCATGAGGTGCAAGCTGCATCTGAAATAGTAGCTTCAACAGTTCACCCTGATGCAAATATTATTTATGGTCAAACAACAGATCCAAAAATGGAAAATGAAATTAAAATAACTCTAATAGCTACTGGATTTCCGTCAGCAGCAGATATTGAAGAAGATGAAATTAAGAGTGCTTCTGAAGTACTAAAAAATCATAATAATGATATAGAAATACCACCTTTTCTAAGAAATCATCCTTCAGCTAAAAATAGAATTAGAAAATCTTTACAAAAAAAAGAACAATTAGGTTTTCCAGAAGAAATAGTACCATCAATTAGCGATTAATATTTTTTGTAAGAGGAGAACTGTAAGCCGAGTTCTGTATCTTTAAAAGATTAACGGTCATCTATCTAGCCTTGTAATCACTTACAAGGTCAAGCAACCAACCCGAAAACTACGTGGATTCGATTATTGTTTCCCTATTTGGTCTTGCACCGAGTGGGGTTTACCATACGCCAAATGTTACCAATTAGCTGGTGAGCTCTTACCTCGCCATTTCAACCTTACCTAGCATAATGTAGGCGGTATATTTTCTGTTGCACTTTCCATCGAGTTACCTCGTCCTGCCGTTAACAGGCACTCTATCCAATGGTGCTCGGACTTTCCTCACCTTATGTATATAAGAAATTCTGATAGCATAAGCGGCGACCGCCCGTTCTCCTCATGAAAATATTATATCAAAATTTATTTTTATAA